>DASZUP010000023.1:0-7915 GCA_035547635.1 Pirellulales bacterium | reverse complement strand
AGACGCTGTGGAAGCGAGACGCCCGTTTCGGTTCGCTCGCCACGCGCGGCGCCGACGACGAACTGATCCCGCACATCGGCACCTCCATCGGCCCTCGCAATCCCCGCCGCTCGTATCTGCACGACTTGCCGAAGCTGTATCCGAACGAGTTCCCGCCCAACTACGACCCGGCCAATTTCAGCGACGAAGAGAACACGCGACTGGCCTACAACGCTTATCTGAAGAAGTTCCTGCGCTGCGTCAAAGGCATCGACGACAACCTCGGCCGGTTGTTCCAGCATCTCGAAGACATCGGGCAGCTCGACAACACGGTCATCATCTACACCGGCGACCAGGGCTTCATGCTCGGCGAGCACGATTACCAGGACAAGCGCTGGATGTACGAAGAGTCGCAGCGGATGCCGTTTCTGGTTCGCTACCCCAAGACCGTGGCCGCCGGCCAGCGTTTCGATGCGATCATCGAGAACGTCGATTACGGTCCGACGATGCTCGACTTTGCCGGCGCGCCAATTCCCGGTGCGGTGCAAGGCCGGTCGTTCAAGACGCTGCTCGAAACCGGCACGGAGCCCGACGGCTGGAAGCAAGCGGCGTATTACCGCTACTGGATGCACATGGCGCACCACGACAATCCCGGGCACCTTGGCATCCGCACGAAGACGCACAAGCTGATCTACTACTACGGCTGCAACTACGATGGCGGCTACCAGACTCCGCCCGGTTGGGAACTGTACGACCTGGTCAACGATCCGCACGAAACGCGCAACTTATACGATGACCCGGGCCATGCCGCGCTGGTGCAGCAGTTGAAAGGCCGACTGCGCGAGTTACGCGCCCGCGTTGGCGATGACGGCAGCCACTTCCCCAAGTGCGAGGCCGTCGTCCAGGAGTTCTGGGACTACGATGAGGCGGACCGGGCCAAAGCCCGGGAGATCTCGCACCGCTTTCTGAAACGGCGGCTGCAAGAACTGGAAGACGGAAAGCGCAACGTCCGGACGTGGAGCGGGGAGTGAATCTCGCGAACCGCACTACGCCTTGTCACTGACCTGGCGACCAGCCAGTTTAATAGCCAACCGCGAGACTGGGGCGCGGGGGATGTAGCGGAATTCGTGAGAATTCCGTCAACAAGGAATTGAGGTTGGAATTTCCGCGAAATCTTCTCCAGAACGCTCACGCGTTCCGCTACAACTGCCCCAACATCACGGTTTTTGATTTAAGCCAGCAGCTTGTGTACCAGCTCGCCGTGGACATCGGTCAGGCGGAAATCGCGGCCTTGAAAGCGGTACGTGAGCTTGGTGTGATCAAAGCCGAGCAGGTGCAAGAGCGTGGCGTGCAAATCGTGAACGTGAACGCGATCTTCCGTGGCGTTGAAGCCGAGTTCGTCGCTGGCGCCCAGCGTCAGACCAGGTTTGACGCCGCCGCCGGCCAGCCACATGGTGAAGGCGTTGGGATGATGGTCGCGGCCGTCGTTGCCTCCTTGGACCATCGGCGTGCGGCCGAACTCGCCGCCCCAAATCACTAGCGTGTCGTCGAGCATGCCGCGGTCTTTAAGATCCTTGACCAGCGCCGCACACGCCTGGTCAGTGTCTTTGCAGTTCTTCTTCAGGTCGTTGACCAGGTTGCCGTGCTGGTCCCAGGCTTCATGAAACAATTGAACGCAGCGCACGCCGCGCTCTACCAACCGCCGGGCCAGCAGGCAGTTGTTGGCGAACGAGGGTTTACCCGGCTCGGCGCCGTACAGGTCGAGCACGTGCTGCGGCTCCTGAGATAAGTCCATCAATTCCGGCGCGCTGGTCTGCATGCGGAAGGCCATCTCGAACGAATTGATCCGCGTGGCGATTTCGGGATCGCCGACCGCATCGAGATGGCGGCGGTTCAGGCGCTGAATCGACTCGAGCGAGTCGGCTTGCAAGCGCCGATCGATGCCCGGCGGGCTGGAAAGATACAGCACCGGGTCGCCGCTGCCGCGGAACTGCACGCCCTGGTAGAGCGTCGGCAAAAAGCCGCTGCCCCAGTTCGAATTGCCGCCGCTAGGGCCTTTCTTGCCCGAGCTGAACACGACGAAGCCGGGCAGGTCCTGCGATTCGCTCCCCAGCCCGTACGTAACCCAGGCGCCCATGCTCGGCCGGCCGAACTGCTGCGAGCCGGTGTTCATCATGATCTGACCCGGCGCGTGATTGAACGCGTCGGTGGCCATTGATCGCACGATGGCGATCTCGTCCACCACCGTGGCCAGGTGCGGCAGCAGCTCCGACAGTTCGGCGCCGCACTGGCCATGTCGGGAGAATTTGAATTTCGGCCCCAGCAGCTTCGAGTTTGGGTTGATGAACGCCGCGCGGTAGCCTTTGAGCAGTTCCGGCGGCGGCAGCGTGCCGTCGAACTTGGCCAGTTGCGGCTTGTTGTCGAACAGTTCCAAATGGCTGGGGGCGCCGGCCATGAACAGGTAAATCACCCGCTTCGCCTTCGCCGGATAGTGCGGCGCCTTGGGCGCCAGCGGATTATGCGTATTTGCTTCCCCAGCGGCGGCCGGTGCGCCCAGCAAATGCCCCAGAGCCATCCCAGCCAGTCCGACTCCGCAGTCTTTCAGAAACCAGCGCCGAGAGACGACGTTCGGATCGGCATATCGATAAAGGTGCGATTGGCAATTCATGGGGGACCTTGGATTATTCTTTCGTAATGGTCTCATCCAGGTTCAGCAAGACCCGCGAAACCATCGTCCAAGCGGCGAGCTGCGTGGGCGTGGCGCCGGGGGGCAGTGCTGGCGGCTGGTCGGGCTTGAGATAGGCGACCGTTTGCGGGTTGGTCCAGCCTTCGGCAAAGTGCTTCGCTTCGCGATCCAGCAGGGCCAGCAGTTCTTGCCGCTCGGCTTCGTCGGGCGAGCGCGCCAGGCAACGGCGGAACGCGTAGGTCAAACGCGACGCATCGTCGGCGCCGCCTTCGCGCAGCGTACGCAGGGCCAGCGCCTGGGCGCAGTCCATGAACAGCGGCTCGTTGAGGGTGACCAGCGCCTGCAGCGGCGTGTTGGAGCGAGCGCGGCGGACGCAGGAGAAGTCGCCGTTAGGGGCGTCGAAAGTCTGCAACACGGGATAAGGCACCGAGCGGTAGCGGAACGTATAGATCGCGCGGCGATAGCGGTCCTCGCCCTTCGCTTCGCGCCAGATCTTCGGCCCGTAACTGACCGGCGGCAGGAAAAGGAAGTCGGGCGCCGGCGGGTATACGCTCGGTCCACCCAGCTTGTGCGAGAGCAACCCGCTGGCCGCCAACGCCGTGTCGCGGACCACTTCGGCTTCGACGCGGAAACGCGGCCCGCGGGCCAACAGGCGATTGTAGGGATCGCGCGAGTACAGTTCGGGCGTTACGCGGGACGACTGACGGTAGGTCGCCGAAGTCGCAATCAAGCGGTGCAGCGACTTCAAACGCCAGCCGCGGTCCATGAACTCGACGGCCAGCCAGTCGAGCAACTCCGGATGCGAAGGCGCTTCGCTCTGCACGCCCAGATCCTCGCTGGTGGCGACCAGGCCGATGCCGAAGTAAGCCTGCCAGACCCGATTCACGATCGATCGCGCCGCCGTCGGCGAACGGCGATCAACCAGCCAGCGGGCAAAAGTCAGCCGCGTCGGCTCGGCGCCTTTCGGCAATGCGTGCAGGAACGAAGGTACGCCCGGCTCAACCTGCCGCGCGGGCTTCAAGAAGTCGCCGCGCTGCAACAGGTGCGTCTCGCGCGGCTTCTCCCGAGCCTGCAACACCAACTGCGATGAACCGGCCGGATGGCTGCGCCAGAGCGCTTCGATGGCGTCGTTTTCCGCTTTCCAGTCGGCGACGGTCGTGCGCCAAAAGCTGAATACCGCGGCCATCTGGGCAGGCGTGCGCTCGTCGCGCGGAATCGCCAGGAGCTCGCGCACGTGCAAGGGAAGCGGATCGGCCGTTGGATCGGCGGCCGTGGTCACGGAGAGCCGGAAGCGGCCCAGGTTGTTGTTCTGGTTGTCGTCGCTGTTCCAGCCGCCATGGAACTGCTTGAGATAGAAGTTCAGCAGCGCGCCGCCAGCGAGCGAAATCGGTTTTTCGGCGACGAACACCGCCTTGCGCGGCTGATTGCGACGTCCCGGGCCGACGTCGATGCCCCAGGCCGTCTCGTCCTTGCCGTCGATGGCGAAAGCGGCGGGACCGGTCACGCGGCGTTTGTTGCTGCGATCATCGAAGGCGGCGTCGAGCGGCGTTTCCGGCAGTTCGACGTCCGACGTCGCTTTGACCAGCTTGACCTTTTCCGTCTTGCCCCCGCCGGACGGGGTCGCCTCGACGTCGAATTCCGTCAGCGCGCCGGTTCCGTAGATGGAACGCCCTGGTCCGCCCAGCGGCAGATCGGCGTGGTTCAACAGTTCCAGGCGGAAGGCCGTGATGTTTTGGATGTCAACCTGCGCGGCAAACTTGATGCGCTGCTTGGTCGGAGCATAGCCCTGGGCCAGGATCGAGCCATCCTGCTGTGGAAAGTACTTTTCGCCGCCGTCGGGAATGCCGTCCGCGGCAAAGTGCAACACGGTCCACTCAGGCTGATCGCCTCGCACGCGCTCTTCCCACTGCGCCATCTGTTGCGCCCAGTCCGGATGCCGATGCTGCAAGTCAGCTTCGATCTCGCGGATGCGACGAAAGATTTCGCCGCGAGCCATCTGCTCCTGGGGCGTGTAGATGGCGATGTTCGCTTCATGTGCGTTATTCAAGAACGCGAACAGGCGGTAATACTCTTCCTGCGTGAGCGGATCGTACTTGTGGTTGTGACATTGGCCGCACTGAATCGTCAGGCCGAGCATGCTCTTGCCAATGGCGTCCATACGGTCGAACATGGCTTCCATGCGGAACTGTTCGGGATCGACGCCCCCTTCTTCGTTGATCATCGAATTGCGCAAAAAGCCAGTGGCCACGCGCTGGTCCTGGCCGGCCTGCGGCAGCAGGTCGCCGGCGACCTGCTCGATGACGAACTGGTCGTAAGCCAGGTCGCGATTGAGTGCGTCGACCACCCAGTCTCGATAAGCCCACACCTGGCGCGACTTGTCTTTCTCGTAGCCGTCGGAATCGGCGTAGCGCGCCGCGTCGAGCCAATGGCGGCCCCAACGTTCGCCGTAGTGAGGCGATTTCAGCAGTCGGTCAACCTGCTTCTCATACGCGTCGGCGCTGTTATCGGCAACAAATGCATCGACCTCGGCGATCGTCGGCGGCAGGCCGATCAGATCCAGGCTCAAGCGACGCAGCAGGGTCACCTTGTCGGCCTCGGGCGACGGCTTCGACGCGGGCTGCTCTCGCTCGAGCCGGGCAAGCACAAAGCGGTCGATTGGGTTGCGAACCCAGGCCATGTCGGCCACCGTCGGTTCGGTCGGCCGTTGCGGCGCCTGGAAGGCCCAATGCTGGCGTTTGTCGGCGGCGGCCGCCGCCGAGCCGTCCTCGGGCCACGCCGCGCCTTGATCAATCCATGTTCGCAGCAAGGCGATCTGCTCCGCCGAGAGACGTTCGCCCTTAGGCGGCATTCTCGCGTCGAGATCGTCGCTCACGATGCGCGCGATCAGCTCGCTCTTGGAGCTATCGCCACTGACGATCACCGGCCCGTTGAAGCCGCCGCGCAGCGCCGGCGCGCGGACATCGAGCCGCAGGTCCGACTCCTGCTTTTTGGGCCCATGGCAGGCATAGCAGCGCTGTTCGAAGATCGGTCGAATGTCTTTGGCGTAGTCGACCGGCCGATTGGCGGAAGCTTCGCCTTCCGAGGCTACCGCCGGGGAACAAATCGCCAGCCAGACGGCTGACGCTGGCAACGCGAAAACGCCTATCAGAACGCGACTTAAATTGCGCATCGGCACGATCCATCCAGGTTGGGTCATATCAGTTCCAAGTTAGGCGGACCGAGCGGTTGATGCAAGGATGCCAATGGCATGCTGCGCAGCGCAAACATTAATGGGGCTCAACATTTATGGAGTTCTTGACGAAAACATCTTGACTGTTGAACGGTCGGGCCCTAAGATTTGCGGCCGCGATTGCTTACGGAATCGCTCCCGCCTGAAATCGTTCCCGCCTGTATTACATCATCCTGCCGCCGGTAAAGCCGGCACGGCGTTTCGGCGTCTTCAGACGTCGCGACAAGATTGGTCTCATCACGATCCGTCATATCCCGTGGGCTGGTCAAAAGTGTTTGCAGGAGTACGCCATGAGCTTCAAGTTGCGCTGCCCCAACGGGCACAAGCTGCGTTTCGACGCCAAGGACGTGGGTAAGAAGGGAATGTGCCCGAAGTGTCAGAGCCGGGTGACGCTGCAGCCGCCTCGCGGAGTTTCCGACACGTCGATCATGGCGGTGCTGGGAGACGCGCCGTCGGATCGCTCCGTGCTGATGCGCCCCACGGAAGAATCCACGGCGCTGCCGGCGCCGGGCCGCACCTGCCCTCGCTGCCAGACGCGGTTCTCGTCGGCGTTTCAACTTTGTCCCAATTGCCTCAGGTATCTGCCTCCCTCTTGCCGCGAGGACCTGTGAGGTTGGGTCAACGCTGGTCTCGCAGGCCAAGAATCAGCTCGACCTCGCCGACAGGGCTGTTGAGCTGACTGGCAATTTCCGCGCTGTTGCGCCCGGCGTCGGCCAGGGCGTAGATTTCTTCCGAGCGCCGTGACGCGGAAAGCGCCTTGGACGGACGTTGCGGCATCTCGGCCGCCGCCGACTCGCATCCGGAAGGCGATGCGTTCGGAGAAGCCACTCCCGAGTATTGCGAGAGCGGAATGACCGAATCGTCTTCAGCGGCTTCGCTTTGGTTTGCCCCGTCATCCAGAGTTTCCAGACGGGCGATGCGCTCGTCGGCGTCGCGAATCAACTGCTCCAGCAAGCGGAGCTTGTTGTCAATCCGCGCGGTCAGTTCGCGGGCCGTTTCGTGCATCTGCACTTCCCACCGCTGCAGTTCCGGCAACGCCTGCAAGCGGTTGGCGGCCGAGCCGCCCCGAGCTGGCGAGTGCGTCTGCGGCAGAGAAGCTGAGCTGGAGCGCCTGGTTCGTCGTAGCGAACGCAGCAGCAAGATGGAGCTTGCCAGCACCACGCCGAGCAGGAACAGCAGGTTCGGCTTGTCAATTTCGGCCAGCAGCCACATCCGCGCCTCCTTGCGCGAGCTTGGGACTATTTCTTCGCCGCGAACGCCTTCTGAGCGGCCTCGTAGACTTCCTTAAGCGGCAGCCCTCGTTCGTTCGCCACGCGGCTGCACGATTCGAACTCGGGCGAGAAGCCGGGCTCCTGGCCGGCGATCCAGCCGAGCTTGCCTTCAATCGGTCCATATTCCGTTTCCACCTGGTGCGCCTTCCGTTCCAGCTTGTGCCGGCTGACGGGCCAGCGTCGTACGCCAAGGGTGCCCGTCTCGCGAAACAGGATCTTTTCGATCTTATCGAGCTGGGCCGGCTGGCAAAGCACGGTCAAAGTGACGCCTGGCCGGTTTTTTTTCATTTGGATGGCCGTGGTGTAAACGTCCAGCGCGCCGGCCTCCCAAAGCTTGGTGGTGGCGTAGCCGATGACTTCGCCCGAAACGTCGTCCAGATTGGTCTCGGCCACCCAGACCTGGTCTGCCTGCATGGCTTCAACCGATTCTCCGACAAACAGCCGTACCAGGTTGGCCTGTTCAGCCAGCTCGCGCGTGCCCGCGCCGTAGCCGATCTGCTCTACCTTCATGGCAGGCAATGCCCCGAAATCATCGACCAGCGTGGCGACGATCGCGGCGCCGGTGGGCGTGGTCAGCTCGGCGTCCACATTCGATTCGGCCAGCGGGACGCCCTTGAGCAACTCGGCGGTGGCCGGCGCCGGAATGCTACACAACCCGTGCGCAATCTTGACCGTGCCGCGGCCGGTGGGCACGGGCGAGCAAGCGATGCGGTCGACGCCCAGCAAGTCCCAGCCGATGGCGGCGCCCAC
>DASZUP010000022.1:0-12605 GCA_035547635.1 Pirellulales bacterium | reverse complement strand
AATCAGCGCTCGACCGGGACAAGCCCGGATCGTGGCGGAAGAAAACCACCGGAACGCACTGCAGAGAAACTGGTGCCGTCCGCCCAAGCAGACGGCGCACGGAATGCGGCCTGCTGCTTGACGCGCTCTTGTGATTCCGCGGTAAAGTTTTATGATCCAAAGTCTTGAGTCGCATTGACCTGTCGCCGAGCACGCCATGCTGAAATTGAAGGACGTCAAGAAGTCGTTCACCGAGCCCGACGGGACGCAATTGCCGATCCTGGACATTCCGCAGTTCGAAGTCCCGGCGGCGGAACAGATGGTCCTCGTCGGCCGTAGCGGCTGCGGCAAGACGACCCTATTGCACATCATCGCCGGCATCAGCCGGCCCGATTCGGGTTCCGTGGAGATCCACGGCTGCGATATCACCCGGCTGCCGGAGGCAGGTCGAGACCGTTTTCGGGCTGACAACATTGGCTACGTGTTCCAGACGTTCAACCTGCTGCCCGGCTTTTCGGCCTTGGAGAACGTGCTGCTGGGCATGTCGTTCGCCCGCGGCCGAGCCGATCTGGAACGGGCGACCTGGCTCTTGAACCGCGTTGGACTGGGACACCGGCTGTCGCACAAGCCGGCCATGCTCTCCGTGGGCGAACAGCAGCGCGTGGCCGTCGCCCGGGCCCTGGCCAACCGGCCCAAACTGCTGCTGGCCGACGAGCCGACGGCCAACGTCGACTCCCGCAATCAGCAGCAGATCGTGGATCTGATTCGAGAGACCTGCGCCGAGGAGCAAGTGGCCCTGGTGCTGGTCACGCACACGCACGACGTGGCCGAGCAGTTCTCTCGCGTGGAACGATTGGAAGAATTCAACCAGGCGGTGGCCTCCGTATGAGTCTTTGGAAGATTGCTTGGCGCAGCATGCAGCAACGGGCCTTGGCCTCCTGGCTGACCGGGTTGTCCATGGCCTTGGGCGTGGCGTTGGTCGTCTCGGTGCTGGTGATTTACGGCGTCGTCAACCAGTCGTTTCGCAGGAGCGCGGCGGGTTATGACCTGATTGTCGGCGCCACCAAGGGCGGCCGGTTGCAGATCGTGCTCAACACGGTCTACCACCTCAGCACGCCGGTGGAAAACATTCCTTACAGCTACTACAAGGAATTCACTCGCGACGCCGACCATAAAGGCAAGTTCGCCGACTACGTGCAGACGGCCATTCCGTACTGCCTGGGAGACAGCTACAAGGAATTCCGCGTCGTCGGCACCACGCCGGAAATGTTCGACGCCTTCGAGTATGCGCCGGGCCGGAAATACGAATTCGCCGAAGGCCGCAACTTCGAGCACGATCATTACTTTGAAGGCGTCGTCGGCTCGCTCGTGGCCCGCAAGACGGGCCTGAAGATCGGCGACGAGTTCGAACCGACCCACGGCGTCGAAAACGACGGCCAGGGCCACAAGCACGATGCCTTCAAGGTGGTCGGCATTCTTGCGCCCACGGGCACGCCCAACGATCGGGCGCTGTTCGTCAACATGGAAGGCTTCTACTTGCTGCAAGGGCACGCCAAAGAGGCCCCGCCCGGCGAGGAGCACGAACATGAACATGGAGAGCACGAGCACGCAGATCACGACCATGACCATGCCGACCACAAGCACGATCATGAGCATGACGCCCATGACGACGACCATGACCATGCCTCGGCAAAATCCGGGGCCAAGGCCGACGAACCGGCCGGCCATGATGAGCACGAACACAAGGAAGAAAAGTCTGCCGGCAAGGCGAAGGCCGCCGCCGGCGCCGATGATGAGCACGATCACGACCATCACGAGCACGCCGATGGCAAGCATGCTCACGACGAGCACGAAGAACACGCCCATGACGAGCATGGCCACGAGCACGGCGATCACGAGCATGACCATGGGCACGCCCACTCGCACAAGCCGCTGCCGGAATCGCAGCGCGAAGTGACGGCCGTCCTGATCCGCACCAACCCGAAGAACATCCTGGCCAACAAGCTCTTGCAGCGGATCATCAATAAGGGGCGCGATGCTCAGGCGGTGCAACCAGCCGTCGAGATCTTCTCGCTGTTCGACAGCATCATTTCCAACCTGCAGTTGCTGCTGCTGGCGCTGGCGGTGCTGGTGATTGCCGTAGCGGGCATCGGCATCATGGTCAGCATCTACAATTCCATGAGCGACCGCCGCCGCGATATCGCCGTGATGCGATCGCTCGGAGCCCGACGGTCGACGGTCATGACGATTATCCTGCTGGAATCGATTCTGCTCTCGCTGGGGGGCGGAATTGTGGGGTTCTTACTCGGACACGGATTGATCGGTCTGGCCAGTCCCTGGATTGTGGCCCAAACGGGGGTCTCCATCGGGCTGTTTGAGTTTGATTGGCGCGAACTGGTGCTGGTGCCCGGTCTGGTGCTGCTAGCCTCGGCGGTCGGCTTTTTGCCCGCCATGTCGGCCTACGGTACGGACGTGTCCAAGGCGCTTTCCACGGCGCCCTAAACGAGGCGTGGCGGCGCCTTTGGATCGCCTGGCAGCGAAGAATGCGGCCCACGGATTGGGGGGCGGGCGTCGAGGCGGGTGGCGTATCGCTTGCGGCCCCGTGTACAATCTAAGGCACGCGAATTTAACTATCCGGGAGGAAGGAAGCCATGATCTTGCCAAAGACTCATCGAATCTGGTTGGCGGCCGTGGCCATGTTGGCATGGTTGCCGGTCGGGACGTTTTCGACCGCCGCTCGTGCGTGCCCGTTTTGCAATGCGGTTTCGAAAACCTTGAGCGAGGAAATCGCGTCGTCCGACGTCGTGGTCCTGGCCAAACTGACCAAGGGGCCGGTTAAGCCGGAAGCGGAAAATGCGCTCACCCAGGAAGGCGCTCAGTCGACCTTCGAAATCACCAAGATCCTCAAGGGCGCCGACGTCTTGGGCAAAACGCGCGAGATCAAGGTGCTTTACTTCGGCCAGCAGCCCAAAGGCGCCCAGTTCCTGCTGTTCGGCGTCGATCCGAAGAATCTGGCCTGGACCACCCCCACGGCGTTGGATGAACGCGCGGCCAAGTACGTCGAGCAGTTGATCTCGTTGCCCGCAAGCGGCGCTGATCGCCTGGCATTTTTCCAGGAATACCTGGAAGATTCCAACTCGGTGCTGGCCGCCGACGCCTACGACGAGTTCGCCCGAGCTCCGTATGCCGACGTGAAGGGGCTGGGCGAACGGATGCACCACGACAAATTGCTCGGATGGGTTAAGGATCTGGAAATCCCCTCCAGCCGCCGCCGGCTCTATTTCACCATGCTCGGCATCTGCGGCCAGGCGGACGACGTGGCCGTGCTGGAAGATATGCTCAAGAGCAACGACCGGCAGGTTCGCACCGCCCTGGATGCAATGATCGCCTGCTACGTCATTCTGCAAGGCGCCGACGGCATGCCGCTGGTAGAAGACCTGTTCCTGAAGAACAAAGACGCCGAGTACACCGACACCTACGCTGCGATCATGGCCGTGCGGTTCCTTGGCCAGGAAAGCAATGTGGTGCCGAAAGAGCGGCTGTTAAAAGCCTTGCGGTACATGCTCGACCGGCCGCAATTGGCCGACCTGGTCATTCCCGACCTGGCGCGCTGGCAGGACTGGTCAGCCGTCGAGAGGCTCGTCACGCTGTTCAAAGAAGCCAACGAAGAGTCGTCGTGGGTCCGCGTGCCGGTCGTCAACTACCTGCGGGCCTGCCCCAAACCGGAAGCCAAGAAATACCTGGAGGAGTTGGCCAAGATCGACCCGGACGCCGTGAAGCGCGCCAACAGCTTTTTCCCGCTGGGCGCGGCAGCGCCGACGAAGACGTCCGCGGATAAAGCCGTGGATAAAAAGTCCGAAGACGCCGATTCGTCCTCGTCCAAGAAATCAGAAAATCCGGCGGGCGCCAAAAGTGCGCCGTCCGCCAATTCCGGCGCCCATCTTACGCCGGCCGATGCCGGCGATCAGTTGGCGGCCGTCGATCATGCCGAGTTGCTCGCCAGCGTCGAATCCGTGGCGGCCGGCAAGTCTCCGGCGGAAGCGGCCAAACCGCTCCACGCAACCCATTCGGTCGCCTCGGCTGCTCGCACATCGCCCCTGCCGGGCGTGTCGGCTGCTCGCTCGGCGCTAAACAAGAAAGAACCTGCGGCGGAAACCAGTCCCTGGGAATTGATCGGTGCGTCAACCGGGGCAGGGATCGCGTTGTTTGCGTTGCAATGGTCCATTCTGCGAAACAATCGTCAGCGTATGGTTGGTTAGTGGGAGCCAAAAGAGCCATGAGTGTCGAATTGGAACGTGCCGAAGTCGAGCCCGCTGGAGTGGAAAGTTACGCTCAGTATCGCGCCCTGAGCGCGATGGCGGTGATCAGCGGCGTGCTGGGATTGCTATCGATCTCCGCGATGCTGACCTGGTCTCTGTTCGTGATCCCCGTCGCCGGCATCATCACGGGGACTTTGGCTTTGAGAAGGATTCGGGCCAATCCGGCCGAATACACGGGCGAAGGCTTCGCGCTGGCGGGCAGCATGCTCTCCATGTTGTTCCTCGTCGCCGGCGCCAGTTGGCTCAGTTACTGCTATGCAACGGAAGTGCCGGAAGGTCACCAGCGTATTTCCTATGATCTGCTGCAGCCCGACGAGAAAACGCCCAATCAGATCGTTCCGCCTAGCGCCCAGGAACTGGACGGCAAGAAGGTCTTCATCAAAGGCTACGTGTACCAGCCCAGCGGCGGCCAAATGACCGGGCTGAAGCAGTTCGTGCTGGTGCGAGACAAGGGACAGTGCTGCTTTGGCGGCAACCCCAAATTGACTGACATGATCCTGGTTAAGCTGCAAGGCTCGCTCACCGCCGAGTTCAACATGAGCGTCGTCAAGCTGGCCGGCACGTTCCACGTTGAACCCGCCATGGGCACGGACGGCCTGGGGGGCGTGATCTACCAACTCGAAGCGGATCACTTGCAATGAGCCTTTGCGATCCTCGTAGCACGTTGCTGGCGTTGTTTGCCGGCCTGACGTTCGCCGTCGGCTGCCAGCAAGCAAGCGGACCGACGAGCGCGGGGGCTTCGAGCAGCGAGCAGGCGGAATCCGGGACTGCGACGGCTGAAGGATCGCCTGCTCAAACTGCCGCGGCGCCGGCAGCACAGGATGATCGAGTGCAGGGCGATCAATCGCAGGATGAGCCGGCCAAAACGCCCGCAGCCCCCGCGCCCGCCGGCGAAGAGTCGCCGAGTGAAAACGCCGAGGCCGCGAAATCCGACGAGGCGCCTGCGCCGACCGAAGTCGCCTCGGCGGAGCCGGTCCCCGCTGCAGCCACTCTCAACGCCAAGCCGCCCGCTACCGTCGACATCACGTTTGATGACATCAAGTTCGACATCAAACCCGATGCTCCGTTCAAGCGGGAGATGCTGACCAAAAAGATCGAAGATCTGGCGGGCAAGCCGGTCCGCATTCGCGGCTACATTCTGCCGAGCTTTCAACAAACTGGTCTGACGCAATTCGTGCTGGTGCGAGACAACCAGGCTTGCTGTTTCGGGCCCGGCGCCGCGTTGTACGATTGCATCGTCGTCGAGATGAAGCCGGGCAAGTCGACCGATTTCAACCTGTATCCCGTCGCGGTCGAAGGCACTTTCTCGATCCAAGTGCTGGACGACCCCGACGGCAAGGCCCTGGCCATCTACCACCTTGATGGCGAAGCCGTGCGATAACATCGGGCGAGCAATAACTTCCTCATTGCAATCCTCTCCGTCTGAGAGAGGCAAAGTGAGGGCAAGCAAAACTGTGGAAGTTATTCTCCGTCCGTTCCCTAGCGCCGCACCCGCCGCGGCGAGTGGTTCCCGAATGCCTGCATTTCGGCTAGTTCCCCTGGCCTTGCTCATCGCGCTTTTGCTTTCGCCCGCGGTCTGGGCGTGCCCGTTCTGCACGGCGCTTCAACCGACGCTCTCGCAACAGCGAGATGAAGCGGCGATCGCCGTCCTGGCCGAGTGCCAGCAGGGGCCGCCGCAAGACTTTCGCTTCCGGCTGCTGCAGACGCTGCACGGCAAGCAGTCGCTCGGCGGAAAGGAGACGCTCGAGTTGGCGGTCCAGTCCTTCGCCGAGTCTCCCGACGCCTCGCTGAAAGCGGGCAGCCTGACGCTGCTGTTGGCCACGCGAGCGTCCGGCGACAATGCCGAGTTTCGCTGGAAAGCCATTCCGCTCAACGAGACGAGCTATGCCTATGTGGCCCGGGCGCCTTCGACGCGTCGCGCGGCGGGCGAGCGTCTGCCATTCTTCCTGCGGTATTTGGAACATCCGGATCCTCTGCTGGCGGAAGACGCCTATCAGGAATTCGGCCATGCCCGCTTTGATGAAGTGGCCGAAATCGCCGAACAAATGCCGCTGGCTTCGTTTCGCAAATGGCTCGTTGACCGCCAGACCCCTCAGCAGCGGAAAGGCTTTTACGGAGTGGCGCTTGGGCTGGCCCCTGGCGACCGAGCGCGACGCGAGAACGCCGAGTTCTTGCGCAAGCTGATCCTGCAGCCGGCAAGCGACTTTCGCGCCGGCTTCGACGGCCTGCTCGGCGGCTATCTGCTTTGCGGCGGAGAAGAAGCGCTCGAACTGATCGAGCGCAGATACCTGTCCGATCCCGAGGCGCCCGCCGGCGATGTCCGCCACGCTATGACGGCATTGCGCTTCTATCATGAATACGGTCGGGATATCTCTTCCGAGCGGCTGGCGGAAGCCTTACAGCATTTGCTCTCCAGGCGGCAGTTTGCCGCTGCCGCCATCGTCGATCTGGCTCGCTGGCAGGCCTGGGGAGCCACGGCCGCCGTAACAGAATTGAGCCACAGCGACGAGCTCCAGGATCTGCCCACGCGTCGCGCCATCATTGGATTCTTGCTGCTCTCGCCGACCGACTCCGCGCGGCGCGAGTCGTCCCGCTTGCGGCGGCTGTATCCTGCCGAGATGGCCGAGGCAGAGAAAAAGCTGAATCTCCTCGGCGGCGCCCGGTAAAGGCAGACCCATTCCGGCGCGGACCAGGCGGCTCTTCTCTCCAGATTCGCCCCAAGTTATACTGCAGACATGGTTTATCGACGGCAATCGGGTTGATAAACTGAACGACTTCGCTTCGGACGTTTCCTTGCGACGTTTCACAAGCGTGCCAGGCGGTTGAGTGGCTGCGGCACGTTCGAAACCCGTCCGCGCCAAACGTCTCGAGCGATTGCTTTTTTCCCGTTTTGTCTGCCACCTGCCGGCCGCGCGGCCGGAACATCATGCCGAAATACGTGGTTCGTTGCGGAGTCATGCGAGCCCTGGGCGTCTTTACAACCAGCCGGGGAGAAGTGCTGCTGCGCGGCGCTCGCGTGATCGCACGCACCGACCGCGGTCTGGAAGCCGGCGAGGTCTTATGCGAGGCGACCGATCAGGCCGTCAGTCAATTACAGGATCCCCGCAAAGGCCAGGTCTTGCGGCAAATGACCAGCGATGACGAACACGAACTGGCCCGCATGCACGACCAGGAACGTAGCGAGCACGAGGCCTGCGCCCGATTGATCGCCGAGATGGAACTGCCGATGCAGTTGGTCGACGTTGAGCATATCTTCGGCGGCGAGCGGATCGTGGTCTATTATCTGGCCGAGAACCGCGTGGATTTTCGCGAGTTGGTCAAGCGTCTGGCTTCGGAATTTCAGACGCGAATTGAGATGCGCCAGATCGGCGTTCGCGACGAAGCCAAGCTGCTGGCCGATTATGGCGACTGCGGCAAGCCGGTGTGCTGCAATACGCACCTGTCGGAAATGCCGCCTGTCTCGATGAAAATGGCGAAATTGCAGAAGGCCACGCTCGATCCGACGAAGATTTCCGGCCGTTGCGGCCGATTGAAATGTTGCCTGCGTTATGAGTACGACACTTACGAACAGTTGCAGAAGGAACTGCCGCCTTTGGGCGCCGACGTGCTTACCGGCAAAGGCCGCGCGCGGGTGCTGGCCCATGAGATTCTCGCCAGCCAGTTGCTGGTGGAGACCGAGGACCATCGCCGCGTGCTGATCGACGCCGCCGACGTATTGAGCGTGCTGGGGCGACGTTAACACCGCCGCAAACAACGCAAACAAGACACCCAGATAAGACTTCCCGCATCCAGGTTCGCGTCGTCAGCGCCGCGCACCCGCCCGCCAAAGTTTCAGCCCCGACCGTCGCCGAACCATCCGACTGCCGCGGTTTCGGCGCCAGCCAGTTGTAGTGGAATTGAAATGTCCGACCCCGCCCAAGACCTTGCAGAACTGCTACGCCAGGACCGGCGTTACAAAGTCGAGGCGTATGCCTTCGTGTTCGATGCCTTGAATTACGCCCACAAGACGCTCGGCTTGGGCATGGTCCAGGAGAGCGAGGGCGAGGACGAACCGGCGGAACAGAAGCCACGCGAGTCGGCCGAAGAAGGCGGATCGGGCGAGCGGCATCTGACCGGGCAGCAGCTTTGCGAGGCCATTCGCCAGTATGCCCTGGAGCAATACGGCTACATGGCCAAGTGCGTGCTCAACAGTTGGGGCGTTCACTCGACGGGCGATTTCGGCGAGATCGTGTTTAACCTGATCCGCATCGGGCAGATGCGCAAGACCAAGGAAGACCGCCGTGAAGACTTCGACGACGTGTTCGATTTCGAGACCGGTCTGACGCAGAGCTTTCAGATCAAGCGCCCTTGAGAACGCCCGCCGCCCTTTTGCCTCACGACACGATGACCAGATCGAATCGCTCGCCGGCAAACCGTACTGCGCGGCGCCGGGACGACGTTTCTTCGGCGGCCGGCGCGGAACGAGAGTTCGAGCCGCGACCGTTTCGGCGTCGCCCCTGGTTCCTGGCGGCGACGGCGGCGGCGCTGGCCGTCTGGCTCGCTTTTTTGTCACTGATGGCCTGGCAGCAGTGGCGGCAGGAAAGAAACAGGCCGCCTGCTCTGCAGGAACCCAAGCCGGCCGGCGCCGCACCGGCGAGCGGCGAGCGGCGAGCGGCGACCAGTGACCGGCCTGAAACATTGACCACCTTGCGCAACTGGCACAATAGTATCGATCGGTCGCCAATTCAAGCATTTCCTCGCCCGTGACCGCGGTCTGGCGAAACGAAGTCTTGAAGCGAGCCTGCCCGCGTGCCAGAATCGCCAGACAACGGTTGAAGCTTGATAGCAGGCACATTCCATGTGCCGCCCGCGGCGAGGGGTGATGGCGAGCTGCGTGCCCTGCCGAACAGTCAAAGCTGCCTGCCTCACCCTGGCGAGGAGTCTGAAAGCGATGAAGATTGAGCCCTTGGGCGAAAACGTAGTGATCCAGCGCCTGGCCGCGGAAGAAAAAACGGCCGGAGGAATCGTGTTGCCCGAGGGCGCCCGCGAGAAGCCGCAGCAAGGACGCGTTCTGTCCGTAGGCGACGGCCGGCTGTTGGCCGACGGCGGCCGCGCCGCGCCGCAGGTCAGCGAAGGCGATCGCGTGCTGTTTAGCAGCTATGCCGGCTCTGAAGTCCTCGTCGACGGCGAGGAGCTGTTGATCATGAGCGAATCGGACATCCTGGCCGTCTTGCAATAACCCGTCAGGCGGAATGCCCGACCAGCCGGCGCGCCCTCGCGATGCCGGATCACAGCCGCGCGTTCAACAAATCGACGCATAACGCACCGGCGCCAGACGGTGCATCCTCTCGCGAGTCGATCGTCTCGGCGCCTCGCAATGCGCTCGCCTTGTTCTGCGCGGTTGGGCAGAAATAGGTGCGGCCAACATGCCAGGCGTCGGCTCGCAGCGTTGCTCGACTCTTTGCAGTGCACGTATTTTCGCGCCGCAAGGCGCATCGTCGGTTTGAGCGAATCGCCGAATATGCCTGGACCGGGGGCCGCCGGGGCCTTACAGTGTGGGGGAGCAATTCGACGCCCGAATCTGCGGGGCTTGCGGCGAACAGCGGCTGCCCGCGCAAAATCTGGCGGGGCGCTCTTCGCAAAGCAGATTCTCCGGGAGGCAACGGCATGTATCTACCGTGCACGTGGCGGAAATGGGTGGCGCCAGCGGCGTTTTGCGGCTTGCTCTGCGCGGGGCTCGACGTCTGCGCGCGAGAATGGAGCGATGTCTCGGGCAAATTCCACATCGAAGCGGAATTCGTGGCGGCTCGAAATGGGAAAGCGATTCTCGAGAAGACTGACGGATCGATCATCACCGTTCCGGTGGAAAAGCTGAGCGAAGCGGACCGCGCCTATATTCGATCTCAGACCGGAACGAAACCGGCTCCCGCTCCTGCTCCTGCTCCAGGTCCTGTTCCCGCTAAGTCCGAAGTTCGCTCCGCGAACGACAGCGCGCTTGCGGAAGCTGCATTGACCGCGCTGCGGACCCATTGCTACCGCTGCCACGGTCAGGAAGGTGCGAACGAAGGGGGCTTCAACTTCGTTCTGAACCTGGAGAAGCTCGCCCGGACGCACGTCACGCCAAAATCGCTGGCAGACTCGCTATTGTTCGAACGCCTGGTGGCATCGGATGACAGCGTGATGCCGCCTCCAGGCGAGGAGCCGCGTCCTTCCAAGAGCGAGATTGCGGCAATCAAAGCCTGGATCGAGGCCGGCGCCCCGGCGATAGCAAAAGACCAGCCTCGTGAATTCGTCACCAACGATCAGGTGATGAAATCCATTCTCGAAGACGTCCGCCAGGCGCCGGAACGCTCGCGTCGGTTCCTGCGGTACTTCACCTTGACGCATCTCTACAACTCAGGGGTGTCCGACGACGAGTTGCGCACCTATCGCAACGCGTTCGTCAAGTTGATCAACAGCCTCTCATGGAACACCGATTTGCTCGTGCCGGAAACCGTCGATCCCGCCAAGACGGTGTGGCGCGTCGATATCCGCCAACTCAACTGGAGCAATGAGGTTTGGGAACAGGTCGAAGACGCCAACCCCTACTTTCTGAACCTCTCCACGCGAGACGCCTTGGCATGTTATGAAGAGACCCAAGCGAGAATGCCGCTGGTGCGAGTCGATTGGTTCGTGTTCGCCGCTTCAAAGCCGCCTCTGTATCATGCCATACTCGGCATTCCCGACACCGACCAGCAACTGGAAGAGACGCTCCGGGTCAACGTTGAAGCGAACATCGATCAGGAACAGGCGATGCGGGCCGCGTTCAACCGTTCGGGCGTTTCGCAAAACAACCGGCTGATCGAACGCCACAGATCGCCTTATGGCAGCTACTGGAAGAGCTACGACTTTGGCGGCAACATCGGCCGGCAGAATCTATTCGAGCACCCGCTGGGGCCCGGAACCGGCAGCGAATCTTTCCAGCATGACGGCGGCGAACTGATCTTCACGCTCCCCAACGGCTTTCAGGGATATATGCTTGTTGATGGCCAAGGGAGCCGCATCGACAAGGGCCCGACCGAAATTGTCAGCGATCCGAAACGTCCCGATAAGACGGTGACCAACGGCGTGTCGTGCATGTCCTGCCACTACCTGGGCGTGATTCCCAAATCCGACGAGATTGGCCCTTTCGTCAGGGCCAATCCGAAAGCCTTCGACAATGCCGAGTACATTCTCTCCCTCTATTGCGAGCCGCAAGAGCTCGACGCCGTGCTTGACGAGGATGCCAGGCGATTCGCCGCCGCGATGAAACAGATCGGCATCGCCAGCATCAGTCGCAGCGGCGAGCCGATTTCGACGATGTCATCGCGATTTGAGCAAGAACTCGACTTGCAGATGACCGCTTGCGAATTCGGACTGCTCCCCGCCGAGTTCAAGAAGCGTCTGCAAGCCGCCGACTCCATGGTGCGCAGTTTCGGCGCCTTGCTCGTTCCTGGCGGCACGATCAAGCGGGACGTGTTCGCCGAGTTATTCGGCAACGCCGCCGTCGAGTTCGGGCTGACGAAGGGCGCGCAAGCCGGCCTCGCCGCCGCGCCTCGCGGCCGAACCACTCTCCGCTCGCGTCCCGACGACAACGGCAAGCCGGGCGAGGTCCGCCGTTTCAACGACATGGGGTGGGGAGTTGAATCGTTGGCTTTCTCGCCAAACGGCGCCTTTCTGGCCGTCGGCAAGAGTGACCGCATGCTGCAATTATTCGACGTCAACGAAGGAGCGCGCCTGGGCGTCGTCGACAACCTCCGGAACCTCGGCCAGGTGAAGGCCTGCCAGTTTACGCCCGACGGAACCAAGCTGCTCGCCGGCGGCTATTCCGGGCAGATATTGATCTGGGACGTCTCCAGGGAAGGGCTGCTGAAGCCCGCAGGGCAGTTCGTCGGGCACTCCAAAGAGGTGAATTGCATCGCCATTTCCAGCGACAACCGCTTCGCCGTTTCGGGCGGACGCGACAACGTGCTCCGCTATTGGGAGATCGACAGCGGTAAGGAACTAGGGGCGTTTGCCGGTTTCAAAGGCGCTATCAAGGCGTGTCAACTTTCCTCCAACGGCCGGAACGCTCTCGCGACCGACGGCGCCGCACTGTTGCTGATTGACGTGAAGAGGAATCACGTCGTCAAACAGTCTTCGCTCACGCGTTCCTGGGCCTCAGGTCAATCTGCGGCTTTTTCGCCCGACGGTCGGCTGGTGGCGGTCGGCGACCGCTATGCCCTTCGGCTCTGGGAACTTAAAACCGGCAAGGAGCTGCCCGCGCTTCAAGACAACGAAATCCAGTGGAGCGCCGCTTTCACCCCGGAC
>DASZUP010000021.1:0-2621 GCA_035547635.1 Pirellulales bacterium | reverse complement strand
TTCTTCGTATGATTTCTGAAACACGCCGTCGTCGCCCGTCTGGGCCTCGGCAAAGACCTGCTGGCCGTTGGAGATCAAGAGCCGCGCTTTGGGCCACGGCTTGCCGGTGCGGAGGTTCTCGGCGAACACGAAAACTTCATCGCGCGAGCTCTTGATGATTACGTCCAGGTCGCTGACCATGACCAGCGTGGTGGCTTCGAGCGTTTTGCCGCTGACCGTCACGGCCATCACGCCGGCCGGCGGAGCATTCGCGGGGCCCCCCGTGAGCAGCGGAATCTCGATCTCGCTTTCCAGTTGCTGATACTCGGCGTAATTCGGCGCCTCGAATTCGAACGTGCGGTCGGGATCGATCAGCGCAATGTCCAGGCCTTCCACGCCGGAAGCCAGGTGCATCTTGCGGAAATACGTCTCCATATCGATCGCGTAGACGCGCACCGCGACCTTCTCAACGTTGCGAGTGGTCAGCTTGATCTTCGGCGTTTCGTTCGTGCGGAACACGCGCTCGGTGACGATCGCCAGCGACCTGGCCGTCAGCCGGGCGATGCGGGCCTGAGCCTGCGCCGCGTGAGTGCCCCACGTGACCTTGCGGAATTCCTTGAGCGCCTCGGGCAGCTTGTCGAGCTTCTCTTCGAGCGTCGCGGCAATCATGAACTGAGCCTGCGAGGCCTGGTTCGTCTTCGGGTACTTGGCGACCAGCCGCCGCCACTCGTTGATCGCTTCGTCGTATTTCTGTTCCAGAAACTGCATCCGGCCGAATTCGTAGAGAATGCCCGGATCGCGAGGGTCAAGCGGATACTTGACCAGGAATTCGCCCCACAGCTTGCGGGCCTGATCGTAATGTTTGGCCAGCTTCGCTTCGTAGCCGAGCAGGAATTCCGTGTTGACGATCTGCCGCTGCACTTCGCTCCACGAGCGATGAGCCGGATGCTGTGCTAGGTAATTGCGCCAGGCTTCGAGCGCCGCCGGGAACTTCTTCTGCAGTTGATAGCAGCGGCCGAGCAGGACCTGCGCGTCGGGCGCCTCCTCGCGGTCGGCGTAACGCTTATCATCGAGGAACTTCTGGATCGAAGCGACGGCCTCGTCGAACCGCCCGCGGCTCATATAACTGGAGGCAATGCGCAAGAACGCCTTGCCGGCCAGCTTGTGCTCAGGGAACTGCTCCAAAAAGCTGTTGAGCGACGCCACGCCGAGTTCCAGCTCTTCCTCGCTTTGCGGACGGGGCAGCCGCCAGGTTTGCGAGAGTTGGAAGGCGGCTTCGGCCACGCGCGGCGACTTGTCGCCGGCGTACTCGGCCAGCAGGTCTTGCCAGGTGCGGCGGGCTTCCTCCAACTGGTTCTGGCCAAACTGGCATTCGCCCAGCCGGAAGCGCGCTTCGAGATCGAGCTTGTTGTCAGGATGCTCCTTGCTGAAGCGGGCGAACCGGGTTGCTGCTTCCTGCAAGTTGCCCAGCGCCTGGTAGCAACGGGCCGCCAGCAGTTCCACCTCGGCCCGCTTCTCCGGCTTGGGACCCACCTCGAGCGCCTGGTTGTAGAATTGCAGGGCCTTTTCATAGTCGGGCTGCTGCTGCTCGAGCTGCTGTTCTGGGGCTGGCTTGAAATAGGCGTCGGCGAATTCGAGGTAGATGTCGGCAATCTCCTGCTTGCGGTCGAGCGACAACAGCCACGCGGCCTGCTCGCGGTAGATCTTTTCCGCCGACTGGAAATCGCCTTTACGGGTCAGCGATACCGCGCGGCCGAACCGCGCCCGCCGAACCCAGCGACCCTCAGGCAGTTCGCGCTCCAATTGCTCATAAGCGGCAACCGCCTCGTCGTAGCGGCCGGCCAGGTGCAGCGCCCGGCCCTTCAGATACATCAGCCAATCTCGATGTACGTCTTGCTTGTCGGCCGTTGGCGGCTCCGCCAGCAGCTTGTCGATGGCCGCGGCGGCCTCGGCGTACTTGCGGTCTTGCATCAAGCGGTTGATCGCCGGCGGCGTCGGTTCCGCTTCGGTCTCGAACACCGCGCGCTCCGGTTTGTCGTCGTTTTGCTTGCCGCTCTCGGCGGCCCAGGCGACGGAAATGGCCAGCAACAGCACGGGCGTCAGCCAGGCGCCGAGTGTCTTGGGCGAACGCAGACCATCGGTACTCATGCCAAAGTCTCCTCGATTTCCGTCGATTGAAGTTCCGTCGATTGAAGAATGAGACAAGCGGGCGCGCAGCCGCGAACGGCGACCGCCGCCTGAACGCGCAAGCCGCTTGTAGGACGCTCGAACGAGCCGAAAAGTTTCATCGCTTCAGGAAAAGCCGACTGGCGCCGCACGCCGAAAGGCGTTTGACTGCATCCCAGAGTCTAGCGATTCCGCGCAGAAAATAACAAGGATTTGGCGCGGCGGGACGAGAAGCGCCCGCGGCATAGGATCGGGCAGCGCCAGTCGCCGGTCTGGCGCCGCCAATTTGCGAGGAGCTATCGCTAAGCCGCCCCATGACCGGACCGCCGCGAGCTTTTCCGCCGGCAGTCTGGTTTTAGCGGGGGAGCCGGTTCATCTGCGGTCCGCCAATCAGGTGCTCACGGGTTGCCCGGCCATCACGGCCCCGCGGGCATGGCGGGCGGCGGCGCGGCGGGCCCGTCGGCGGCGCTTGCCGG
>DASZUP010000020.1:0-2566 GCA_035547635.1 Pirellulales bacterium | reverse complement strand
GCGGTATGAGTATCCCGAACTGGTGCTCGATATCGAGTGCGGTTCGGGCACTTATGTTCGCTCGCTGGGCCGCGACCTGGCGGAATCCCTGGGCACTTCGGCCGTTATGTCAGCGCTGGTGCGCACGGCGATCGGCGGTTTTCGGCTGGAAGACGCTTGCCGTCCGGATGAACTGACGGGCGAAAGTCTGCAGCAGTGGCTGTTGCCGGCGGATCGGGCCGTGGAATTGCTGCCGCGCGTTGAGCTAACGGAGGAGGAAATGCGGCGAATCGTCAATGGACTTGCCATTGCGCCGAGTCCGTCCGAGGCGGAAGCTGCGGTGGGCGCCGAGTTTGCCGCCTTTGGCCCCGATGGCAAGCTGATAGGCATTATGGCCAAACGGCCGGACGGCAGTTTGCGAGCGATTCGGAATCTGCCAACGGGATAACGACGGCAAGTGATAGCCAGGCGCCACGCGTTTACGCGCAGCCTGCCGGAAGCCGTCGCAATTGCACGTCCTCGTCTTGTTTCAGGCCAAGCCGGAAGGCGGGTTCAATGTATGGTATCCAGGTCAACGAGTGCGATGTCGAATGGGCGCCCTTGGAGATGCCGGGGGTAATGATGAAAATCCTGCACAGAGACGAGGCCACCGGGGCGATGGCGGTGCTGACGCGTATGGAACCGGGCGCTCGGATTCCGGCCCACTTCCATACGCTGGCCGACGAGACCGTCTATGTGCTCGCCGGCGACTTCGTCGAAGACGGCGAGCGTCATGGTCCTGGTGCGTATTTCGCGGGCAAGGCAGGCGTGCCACACGGTCCGCACGAGACGGTCGGCGGTTGTACGGTGTTGACGCATTTCAGCGACGAGCTTGATTTTCAACTTCTCGCCAGTCCGCCGGCCTCGCCTGCCGGCAACGATTGATGGGCGATTGAAACGTAGAAAAGCGCTAAGACTTGCTAAGGTTTTAGCCACCAACCAGAGGGGCGAGATTCGTCGAACGTCGCGGAATCGGTGACGCTTCCGGGCCTTGCGATGGCGGCTACGGAACTCTCACGAGTTCCGCTACAGGGGAGATGAACTTCCGTTTCCCCGGGGCCAGCCGGACGTAGCGGAATCGGTGACGATTCCAGGCCTCGCAATGACGGCCACGGAACTCTCACGAGTTCCGCTACAGGAGAGATACTAGGAATCGGCTGCGGCGACGGGTACGCTGTTAAGGAGGCCGAATTTGATGCGTCGTCGGCAGCCGGGAACACGGCGGCGCGATCGGCTGCAAGTAACGAGTGGTTCGCCGTGCCCGCCCCATGATTCGCCCCGGTTCACTGCGGCCGTCGCCGTGCGGTGCACGAAAGGGCCGTGTTCCTGCGAGAAAGGATTGTTCATGCAAGTCCGTCGATTCGGCCTCCTTGGCGCCTTGGCCCTGTTGCTGGTTTCACCGTGTATCGTCAAGGCCGAAGAGCCGGCTCCCGCCGCTGCAGCGGTAGAGAAGGAACAGCAGGCGGGCCACTCGCATCACGGCGAGGTGTTCAACGAAGGGCCGCGGCAAAAGGCCTACCTGATGGGCACGACGGGCAACGTCTCGCTGAAGGTCACGACCAAATCGCCGGAGGCCCAGGAGTTCTTCAACCAGGGGGTCGGTCAATTGCACGGCTTCTGGTACTTGGAGGCGGAACGGTCGTTCCGGCAGGTTGCCGCCCTCGATCCGGATTGCGCCATGGCTTATTGGGGCATGGCGATGGCGAATGTGGAGAACGAGAAACGGGGCAGGGGCTTCATCGAGGAAGCCGTCAAACGCAAGGCCTCGGCCAGTCCGCGAGAACAACTCTGGATTGACGGTCTGGCGGCGTTTTACAAGGCCGGCGAAGACAAGAAGAACCGCGACGAAGAACGGCGTCGCCGAGAATACCTGCGAGCCTTGGAAAAGATCGTCCATGAGTATCCGGATGAAGTCGAAGCCAAAGCATTTTTGGGGGTGCGGATCTGGCAGTACGATCGCTACCTGCCGATTGGCAGTCACGAAGCGGTCGATGCGCTGCTGCGCGAAGTCCACGCCGTCAATCCCATGCACCCGGCTCACCATTACCGGATTCACTTGTGGGACCATGAGAAGCCGGAGCGTGCGCTGAAATCGGCCTCGTTGTGCGGGCAATCGGCGCCGGGCATCGCTCACATGTGGCACATGCCCGGCCACACCTATACGAGGGTCAAACGCTACGCCGACGCCGCCTGGCAACAAGAAGCCTCGGCCCGCGTCGATCACGCGCACATGATGCGCGACCGCGTGATGCCCGACCAGATTCACAATTACGCCCATAACAACGACTGGCTCGTGGAGAACCTGGCATACATCGGCCGCGTACGAGACTCGATCGACCTGGCGAAGAACCTTGTCGAATTGCCTCGCCATCCGCGCTACAACACGCTGAACAGCCGCGGCAGCGGAAAGATGGGGCGCGAGCGGCTGTTCCAGTTTCTTCCCCCGTACGAGCTGTGGGATGAATTGATCGCGCTTTGCCACGCGCCGTACCTGGAGCCGACCGATAACGAAGACGACCAGGTCAAGCGCTTGCGGGCCTTGGGCGCC
>DASZUP010000019.1:0-14611 GCA_035547635.1 Pirellulales bacterium | reverse complement strand
GTCTATTGTACGCCGCAAGTACAGCCCTGGCGAGGGGGACGGGGAAGCTCGGAACGCGGAATGCGGAGTGCGGAACGCAGAATTTTGAGCTCCAAGGCCAATGGCGGAATTCACCCCACCAACAAAATCTTGGCGGGATCTCGACAAGGGCAGGAAAAGAGGGCGGCTACCGCTCGAACGATGTCATCGCCCCGCACGGCAGGTTAGAATGTGCAGCTTCGGAGAAATCAGACGTTCTCCGAATCCCTGCCTGGCTTGGACCAATCCGCCCGTGGCTTTGCCGTCAGCGGCTTTGACGGATTTGCCAAGGCCGCCACGATGGCTTTCAAGGAGCAAACTCGCCCATGCACGATGCCTCGAAAGCGGCGTTCGTCGCCCTGACGCTGGCCGTCTCTTTGCACTCCGCCGGCTGGCCTCGGCAAGCGCTCGCTCAAACGGCGCCGTCGCCCGAGAATGCGCTGAAGAGCATCCGCGTGACGGAAGGGGTCGAGCTGCAGCTCTTTGCGGCCGAGCCGATGGTCGAGCAGCCGGTGAGCATGAGCTTCGACGACCGAGGCCGGCTGTGGGTGCTGCAGTACCGACAATATCCGATTCCCAACGGCTTGAAGCCGACCGCCGTCGACGAGTACTTGCGGACCAGGTACGACCGCGTGCCGGAACCGCCGCCGCACGGCCCGAAAGGCAATGACCGGATTGCAATCCTGGAAGACGTCGATGGCGACGGCCGCGCCGATCGTTCGAAGACCTTCCTGGAGGGCCTGAACCTGGCCTCGGGTTTCGCGCTCGGCTACGACGGCGTGTTCGTGGCTCAGCCCCCTTACCTGCTGTTCTATCCCGACCGTAATCACGACGACATTCCCGACGGCGATCCCGAAGTGCTGCTCAAAGGCTTCGGCATGGAAGACGCTCACGCGTTTGCCAATTCGCTCACCTGGGGACCGGATGGCTGGCTCTACGGCGCGCAAGGCAGCACGGTGACGGCCATCATCCGCGGCATCGAGTTCCAGCAGGGGATTTGGCGTTATCATGTTGCGACGAAGCGGTTCGAACTGTTCGCAGAAGGGGGCGGCAATACCTGGGGCATCGATTTCGATCGCGAGGGGCAGCTCTTTGCCGGGGGCAACACGACCGAGCCCCTCTGCCATCACGTGCAGGGGGCATACTACATCAAAGGCTTCGGCAAGCACGGCCCGCTGCACAATCCATTCGCGCTGGGCTATTTCAGACCGGTCAAGCACAACGGCTTTTTGGGCAGCGCGCTCACCGGCGGTTGCGTGATCTATCAGGGCGGCCTGTTTCCCGAACGGCTGGACAACCGCTGCATTTATCCGAACCTGCGGGCCAATGCCATGCGCGTGGCCCGGCTGGACCGCGACGGTTCGACGTTCACCACCAACTTTCAGGAAGACTTCGCCCTCTCATCCGATGTCTGGTTCCGGCCCGTCGACTGCCTGGTCGGGCCCGACGGCGCGCTGTATGCGGCCGATTGGTGCGATGTGAACATCAGCCACACCAGTCCCAAAGACCGCAGCCAATGGTATCCGCCCAGTCGCAGCGATGGCCGCATCTGGCGTTTTACGCCCACGGGAACGAACCCTCGGCCGCAGGCGCCGCTAGGCCTGGAAAAGCTTCCCAGCGCCGAACTCGTGAAACTGTTGACGCACGCGAACGCCTGGTATTCTCGCGAGGCGCGGCGCATTTTGGGCGAGCGGCGCGACGCCTCGACGCTGGAAACGCTGAAGGCGATGGCGCTCGCCGCGAGCGACGAAAAGGCGTCGCTCGAAGGACTGTGGGCGACCTATGTCAGCGGCGGTTTTGACGAGCTGCTGGCCGTGCGTTTGTTGGAGCATCCGTCGCCGGCCGTGCGAATGTGGACCGTGCGGTTGATTGGCGACGAGTGCGAAGCGCCCGCCGCTTTGCACGCCATCTTCCTGAAGCTTGCCGGTGAAGAAGCGAATCCCAACGTTCGCAGCCAACTGGCCTGCACGGCCAAGCGCTTGCCCGGCGAGCAGGCCCTGCCGATCATCGAGCGCATGCTCCAGCGAGACGCCGACGCGGCCGATCCCCACCTGCCGCTCTTGCTCTGGTGGGCGGTGGAAGACAAAGCCGTTTCCGACCGTTCGCAAGTGCTGGCCATGCTGCAAGCGCCGGCGGCCTGGCAGCGACCGCTGATCCGCGACACGATCGTCGAGCGGCTGGCACGGCGCTACGCGGGCGAAGCCTCCGCCGAAGGTTGGGCCGCCTGCACGGAACTGGTCAAATTGGCCCCGGAAAGTGGGCTGCGCAATCGCCTGATCGGCGCCATCGACGCCCAGTTGGCCGTGAGCCGCATGAAGACGCCGCCGGCTGAGCTGAGCCAAATACTGGACGCAATGCTCTCCGAGCCGCACGTCGCTCCGGCCGTGTTGCGACTGGCCTTGCGTTTCGAATTGCCGGCGGCGCTACCGAAGGCGCTGGATGCCGTCGCAAACGCAGACATTGCGGAAGCGGATCGCATTGGTCTGCTGGAAACGCTCGGCGCCGCGCCTCACCCCGAGTGCGTCGCGCGACTGCTGGCGTTGCTAGCCAAAGACGTTTCGCCCGCCGTTCAAACCGCCGCGCTGGCGGCGTTGCAACCCTATGAGGACGGCACGATCGGCGATACGCTCTTACAGCGTTACTCGCAATGGCCGCCGCAACTCAAGCCTCGCGTGAGCGGCCTGCTGGTCAGCCGCGCAAACTGGTCTCAGACGCTGGTCGATTCCGTGCGAGAGGGCAAGCTGGCCGCAGCCGAGGTGGGACTGGATCAGGTGCGTCAGATGCTGCTCCATAATCGCCCCGAGCTGACGGCGCAGATTGAAAAGCTGTGGGGCAAGCTGCAGCCCTCGACCTCTCGCGAGAAGCAGGGCCGCATTAAGGCGGTCGGGCAGATTCTGGCCAAGGGACAAGGAGACGCGGCGCGCGGCAAGGCCTTGATGATGAAACATTGCGGCGTATGCCATCAGTTGTTCGGCGAAGGCAATAAGATCGGTCCCGACCTGACGGGCGTCGACCGCAAGAATCTCTCCGTGCTGCTGTCGAACGTCGTCGATCCGACGTCCGTGATCCGCCCGGAATTCGTGGCTTACACGGCCCAAACGGACGACGGCCGCGTGATCAACGGCTTGCTGGCTGACTCCACGCCCGAGACGGTTACGCTGCTCGACAGCCGGAATACTCGCACCACGCTGCCGAGGGACAAGATCGAAGCCCTGCAGCCGATGACAATCTCCCTCATGCCCGAGCGCATTCTGGATCCGCTGACGGATCAGGAACTGCGCGACCTGTTCGCCTATTTGCGATCCGACCAGCGCCCTTGAACAGGCGAGGAACGGCCGAGGCTCTTGATTCGTCTCTGCCCGCACGCCATCCTTAAACTTGATCTTGACCGGATGAGAACCAGTTTTTTTCATTCTTCATTTTCCGTCTTCCACTGACGACCATAAACGAGAATCCGATGAGCCGTAAAACCAATCGCCGACAATTTGTGAAGACCGCGGCCGCCGCCGGTGCGGGCTTGAGCCTGGCAGTTTCTACGCGCAGCATGGCGCGCACGTTAGGGGCCAACGAGCGGCTGAACATCGGCGTGATCGGCGTCGGAGGCCGCGGCGCGGCCGACCTGGCGGGCGTGGCGGGCGAAAACATTGTGGCCTTGTGCGACGTCGACGACAGCCGTCTGGACCAGGCCGCCCAGAAATTCCCCGACGCCAAGAAATACGCCGACTATCGCAAGTTGCTCGAGCATCCGAAGCTCGAGGCGGTGGTCGTGGCCACGCCGGACCATCACCACGCTCCGGCCAGCATTCGCGCGCTCAAGCTCGGCTTGCACGTCTATTGCGAGAAGCCGCTGACGCACACCGTCCAAGAAGCGCGGCTGATGACCGAGTTGGCGGCCAAGAAGAAGCTAGCCACGCAAATGGGAACGCAGAACCATGAGCATCCCGGCTACCTGCGGCTGGTCGAGCTATTGCAATCGGGCGCGATCGGCCCGGTGCGCGAAGTCCACGTGATCACCGACCGGCCGGGCAAGTTCTGGCAGCAAGGGCTCGATCGGCCCACGGATATGCCGCCCGTGCCAGGCAACTTGCACTGGGACCTGTGGCTCGGCCCGGCGGCGGAGCGCGCCTACAATCCGGCGTACGTGCCGTTCCGCTGGCGCGGCTGGTGGGATTTCGGCTGTGGCGCCATCGGCGACATGGCCATTCACCTGATGGATCCCTCCTTCTGGGCTTTGAAATTAGGCGGAACGGTCAAGGTGACTTCGAAGGGGCCGCCCCCGCACCCGTACAGCGGTCCGACCTGGATGGAAACGCTGTTCGAGTTCGGCAAGCGCGACGGAATGCCGCCCTGCAAAGTCTACTGGTACGAAGGAACCGCCAAGCCGCGGCCGGAAGCAGTCGGGCTGCTGCCGATGAACGGTTCGCTGTTTATCGGCGACCAAGGAAAGATCGCCATTCAACACGGCGGGAACCCGGTGTTGCTGCCCGAAGAGAAGTTCAAAGACTTCAAGGCGCCGGATCCCTTCCTGCCTCGCTCGCCCGGCCACCATCAACAGTGGATCGAGGCCTGCAAGACCGGCAGCCGCACCGGCAGCAACTTCCAGTATGCCGGGCCCTTTACCGAGATCGTGCTGCTCGGCAACGTGGCTTATCGGGTTGGCCAGACGATCACGTTCGATCCGAAGGCGATGCGAATCACCGACGTCCCCGATGCGAACCAATTGCTCAGCAAGGAGTATCGCAAAGGCTGGGAAGTCTGAACCGCCTGGCGATCAATAATAGATCTCGATGCTTTTCAAGCAGTTGCCGCCCGCAACCTGGGCGGCGTAGAGACAGCGCTCGCCGCGTTGTGCGAGCGCTTGGGGGGCGAAGTTGCGCGGCGGCACGGCCACCGTGCACGCAGCGACGCTGATGGTAGGCACGAACTCCGTGGCGCCGCGCGCCCCGTCGCGCATTTGGCGCAACAACTCGTTGCCTGATTCGACCGCAGCCCGTCGGTCGCAATCGGGCAGGATAAGCGCCAGCCTCGCTTCCCGGACTTGCAGCCAGTTGGCGCCTGGGTGCTCCAATGATCGGCAAGCCTCTTCCAGCCGCCGCCACGCTTCCTGAGCGCCGGCCACTCCCAGCGAGAAGACGAGTTCTTCGAATCGATCCAATTCGATCAGCAACAGGCTCAAATCACAACGCGCACGGCGGCAGGCCGTCGCGGCGACCGTCAAGCGGCCCAACAACCCTGGGTCGATTTCGCCGGACCGTTCGGCGGTTACGGTCGAGCTTTTCGCCGGCTGCGACGGCGCGGCGCGTTTCGGTTCCGCGACTGCAGCGCGAGCCGCTCGCGACGGCGTCGTCTGGCGCTCGCTTTCCGGTTCAATGCGCTTCGGCGCCAAAGGCTCGGCCGCATCTCGCCGCGTGACGGAAAAGTTCGCCGCGGCGGTCGAGAGCGTCTTCACTTCTTCGCTGAGCATCAGGCTGTCGAGCCTTGCGGCCAGCGTTTCGCTGCGCGCCGCGACCAGGTCGCCGGCGGCCTCGGCGGCGGCGAGCGACAACTGCTGATAGGCCCGCGCAAGAACTTCCGAGTAGACGAGGCCGCCGGACAATTCCAACGAGAGCACGTCGGCCAATTGGCTTACCGTTTCTTGAATGCCCGCGGTCAAAGCCGAAAGCTGCTGCTCGGTGAGCTTGTGGTCTCGCTGGCCGGCCGACAGGATCTCAGGCAACACGTCCGTTTGTTCGTCGGCCAGCAACTGCGCTACCAGTTCGGCCAGGTAGAGAACCTGCGGCGTGGCTTGCGAACTGGGCGGCAGCGCGTCGATCTCGGTTCGCGCGTCGGGACCGGCGATGGTTTCGATCAGCGAAGCCGGCAGCCCCCAATGAGACAATACTCCGGCCGTCAACTGCACGTGGTCGAAGCCCAGCGAGCGACGTTCCAACGTCCGCAGTGCGCAGCCGCTCGCCGTAGCCTTTCGGAGGAACTCGACGTACGGCTGGCCCAGCCCTTGAATCAGCACCAGCCGTCCCAGGTCTTTCAGCAAACCAGCTATGAACACTTCGTCGCCGGGCAGTTTCCAAACCCGTTCGCTGATTTCTCTCGCCGCCACGGCGCGGGTCAGCGTGTGCTTCCAGTATTGGCTCAGCACGTCGCCGGCAATCTCCGCGAACAACGGTTCCGGCAGGCTGAAGCCGAGCACCAGCAGCTTGAGCGGTTTGGCGCCCAGCAGCGCCAGCGCCTGGTTCAAATCAGAGACGCGGCGCGTCAAGCCGAACAGCGAGCTGTTCACGACCTTCAGCACCTTGGCGGTCAAGGCGGGATCGCATTCGATGCACGTTTTGAGCTGGCCTGCATCGACCTGAGGATTGTTGGTCAGTTCCAGGACCTGAATCGCTACGCCCGGCAAACTGTAGAGCTGGCAAGACTGTTGCAGCAGGCGTTCAAGCGTATCTGGCGCGTCCGTCATGGTCGAGCATCCAAGGCATTCGCATCCAAGCGGGCCGCCCGCTCGCCGCGGACGAAGGTAGCTGGTTTGCGCGGTACATGAAACGTTCGGACGTTGCAGCGCGCGGGAACGACGGCAGCTCTCTCGTTCGCTTCCCTCTTCCTGTCCGCCGCAGGCGTCGAAAACAGAACTACCCCTGCTAACTTTACCCCACGGTTACGCGGCAGGCGGCCGTCGGCGCCGAAAAAGCCGACGGAAACAGACGGCCAGCGCCCGCCAAGCGGTGCGCCGGCGACGATTATGCGACATGTAGCGGAATCGGTGACGATTCCGAGAAGCGAGTTGGACTTTCAAAACCGGTTTGCGTTGAGAATCGGTCCGAAGTGCCCGGAAGTCTCACGACTTCCGCTGCGACGTCGGCGGGAACCGTAGCGGAATCGGTGACGATTCCGGGAAGCGAGTTGGACTTCCAAGACCCGTTGGGGTTGAGAACCCGTGCGAATGGCACGGAAGTCTCACGACTTCCGCTACAGCTTAGCGAAGGATCTCGTTAACCACGCGGCCGTGTACGTCGGTCAGGCGGAAGTCGCGGCCCTGAAAGCGATACGTCAACCGCGTGTGATCGACGCCCAGGCAGTGCAGGATGGTCGCATTCAGGTCGTGAACGTGGACCGAATCGCGGACGATGTTGTAGGAGAAGTCGTCGGTCTCTCCGTGAACCACGCCGGGGCGGATGCCGCCGCCGGCCAGCCAGATGGTAAAGCAGCGCGGATGATGGTCGCGACCGTAGTTGGTCGCCTCCAGTTTGCCTTGGCTGTAGATGGTGCGGCCGAACTCGCCGCCCCAGATCACCAGCGTTTCGTCGAGCAGGCCCCGCTGCGCCAGGTCGCGGATCAACGCCGCCGCCGGCTGGTCAACGTCCTGACACTGCAATCGCAAATCGCTGGGCAGGTTGTAGTGCTGGTCCCAGCCGCGATGGTATAGCTGCACGAAGCGCACGCCCCGCTCCACCAGCCGTCGAGCCAACAGGCAGTTCGCCGCAAACGTGCCCGGCGTACGAACGAAACGGCCGTAGGCGTCGAGCGTCTGCTCACTCTCGCGGCTCAAGTCGGCCAGTTCGGGGACGGAGGCCTGCATGCGGAACGCCATTTCATACTGCGCGATGCGCGTGCGGATTTCCGGATCGCCTACCAGATCGGCCTGCTTGCGGTTCAAGGCGCCCAGTGCGTCGAGCACGCGACGGCGCGAGGCGCCGTCGACGCCCGGCGGATTGGAAAGATACAACACCGGGTCGCCGTCGGAACGGAAGCTGACGCCTTGATGGTTCGACGGCAGAAAGCCGGAACCCCACAGACGCGCGTAGAGCGGATCGTCCGGTCGGGCGGCGCTGCCGCGCGAGAGCAGCACCACGAACGCCGGCAGGTCTTCGCTTTCGCTTCCCAGGCCGTAGCTGAGCCAACTCCCCATGCTCGGCCGGCCGGCCAGTTGATGCCCGGTCTGCAGGTAGGTGACGGCCGGGTCGTGATTGATCGCCTCGGTGTGCATCGAGCGGACGAAGCAGAGTTTGTCGGCGACCTGCCCCAACTGCGGCAGCAGTTCGCTGACCCACATGCCCGACGGGCCATATTGCGAGAACTTGAACAGCGACGACACGACCGGGAAAGACTTCTGGCCCGAGGTCATGCCTGTCAAACGCTGATTGCCGCGGACCGAGGCGGGCAGGTCCCGACCATGCTGCGCTTTGAGCTGAGGCTTGTAATCGAACAAGTCCATCTGCGCCGGGCCGCCGTGCATGAACAGGTAGATCACGCGCTTGGCCCGCGGTGCAAAGTGCGGTGAAGAAAGAATGCCGCCCTGAGCGGCGGAGGGAGTCGCCAAGGCGTCTCCGGGCAGCAACGAAGCTAGCGCCGTGGCGCCCAAGGCAACCGACGAGCGGCTGAAGAACTGGCGTCGGGTCCATTCGGCGGCAATGTTGGCGCTGGCTGGCATGGCCGATTTCTCCGCGTCAGGGCCGGGTGACCGTCTCATCCAGGTTGAGTAACACGCACATCACGTTCGTCCAGGCGGCATGGTCGAGCGGATCAAGCGAACGGTCGCGCGGCCATTCGCCCACGGCCAGCAGCGCGTCCGCCGCTTTCGGATGTTCGGCGAATGCTGCTCGTTCCTGCTTGAACAGTTCACGCAGCCTCGCCGCTTCATCGGCTTCCGGCCAGCGGCACGTCGCCCGGCGAAACGCGTACCGCAGTCGTTGTTCGTCGCCGGGTGCGTGCAACAAGGCTCGCTGCGCCAGCACGCGCGCGGCTTCGATGTAGGTCGTGTCGTTCAACAGCACCAGCGCCTGCAGCGGCGTATTGGTGCGCGAACGTTGAACCACGCAAGTTTCGCGTGTCGGCGCATCGAAAGCCAATAGCGCCGGCGGCGGGCTCTGACGTTTCCAGTACGTGTACAGGCTGCGGCGGTAGAGAGCCGAGCCATGATCTTGCTCATAGCTGTAGTCGCCATTGTATGAGACGGCCTCCCACAGCCCTTCGGGCTGATAGGGCTTCACGCTCGGTCCGCCGATCTTGTCCGTCAACAGTCCGCTGACGGCCAGCGCCTGGTCGCGAATCAGCTCGGCCGGCAACCGAAACCGCGGGCCGCGAGCCAGCAGCCGGTTCTCGGGATCGCGCTGGATCAGTTCCGCCGTGGCGCGAGAACTCTGGCGATAGGCAGCGCTCATCACAATTCGTTTCTGCAGCACTTTGACGTTCCAGCCCGAGCGGACGAACTCGATCGCCAACCAGTCGAGCAGTTCCGGATGACTCGGCGGCTCGCCTTGCGAGCCGAAGTCGTTCACGGTCTTGACCAGGCCGACGCCAAAGAACTGCTGCCACAGCCGGTTGACCGCCACCCGGGCTGTGAGCGGATGACCGGGATCGACGAGCCACTGCGCCAGACCGAGACGGTTGCGCGGCGCGGCGGCGGCTAGCGGCGGCAGACAAGCCGGCACGTCGCTGGCGACCGTCTCGCCCGGCTGGTCGTACTGTCCGCGAACAAGTACGTGCGTTTCGCGCGGCGTGCTCATCTCCTGCATCACCATCGTGGTTTCGATGCCGGCGAGCAACTCAGCTTGCTGTTTATTTAGCGTGGTCCAGCGCTGGTACGCATTCAGATCGTCGGCCGGGGCGGCCTGGCGGAGATAATACTCGAGCAACTGCTGCTTCTGCCCCGAAGATCGCTTCTCTGCCGGCACGGCCAGGGCGCCGCCGACAAGCTGCGATGAATAGACGCCCGACAATTCTTCGCGGCTCAGTTCGCGAGGAACGATCTGGACTTCGTCGATCAGCCCGTCGAAGCCCATCGTTTCGTCTTTGCGGCCAATCCGCCAAGGCTCGTCGTTGACAATCGGACCGGACAAGTCGTCCCGCTCGGTCCTCGCGGGTTGCAGTTCGGCGTCGACGTAAATCTTCAACCCTGCAGCCTTGCCGGAACCGTCGTACGTGACGGCCACATGATGCCACTCGTGGGGAGCAAAGCGGCTTTCGGTCGTCAGTTCGATGGCGCTGGAGGCCCATTGATGCACCAGGTCGACGCGGATCTGGCGGCGATACCAAAGCACCTCCAGGCCGCGAAGATTTCCCGCCGGCTCGATCTTCGACAGGATGCAGCCGGTCTGCGCCGCCGCCGGGCGGATCCAGGCAGAGAGCGTAAACGGCGAGTTCGGCTCGGGCGCAAAATCGCAGGCAAACTCGAAATGCCCTCCGTTGTCCAGCAGCGCTCCTTGGCCGCGGACGCCGTCGCCATAACGAATGCGGTCGACCGCCTTGGCCGGTTGACTGCGGCCGATCCGTTCGACCCCGCCGTCGCTGAAGTCGTACCAGGCGGCTGCATCGGCAGGGCAAGCAGCCGGCAACGCTTCCGCTGCGGTCTTCTGCCAGGCGAGGAACGGTTGCTCGAGCCGCTTTTCGGCCGCTTTCCAGGCCGTTTCTAATGCACCACGCTGCTGTTGGAATTGCTGCAACTGCTGTTGCTCGGCTGCGGAGAACAATTGCAAGACGGGGGGCGGATTGGCTGTGCCGGTGATCATTCCCTTCTCCGGCACATTATTGAAGAAGGCGAACAGTTGATAATACTCTCGTTGCGAGAGAGGATCGTACTTGTGGTCGTGGCAACGAGCGCACCCGAGCGTCAGGCCGAGCCAGATAGCCGCGGTCGTTTCGGCACGGTCGCCCACGTACTCGACGCGGTACTCTTCATCGATCACGCCGGTTTCGTTGGTGACCGGATGATTGCGGTGCAGGCCGGTCGCAATCTTCTGCTCGATCGTCGCGGCAGGCAGCAAGTCGCCGGCCAGTTGTTCGATCGTGAATTGATCGTACGGCTGGTTGCTGTTGAACGCGGCGATCAGCCAGTCTCGCCAGCGCCACATCTGCCGTTCCAGATCGGAGAAGTAGCCGTTCGTATCGGCGTAGCGGGCCAGATCGAGCCACTCGAGCGCCATTCGCTCGCCGTAGCGCGGCGAGGCAAGCAAGCGGTCGACGACTCGCTCGTACGCCTGAGGAGAGTCGTCGGCAAGAAACGCATCCAACTCGTCGAGCGTCGGCGGCAGGCCCGTCAGGTCGAGACTGAGTCGTCGCAGCAACAGCGCCCGATTGGCCTCGGGCGCCGGAGACAGGCCGGCTTGCTCGAGACGCTGCAGTATGAAGCGATCGATTTCGCCGCGCGGCCAGTCTTTTCGCTCCACTTCCGGCAATGCGGGCGATTGCGGAGGAATTAGGCTCCAGTGGGCTTCGTAATTCGCGCCGGCGTCGATCCAGCGACGGATTGTTTCCCGTTCCTCCGCCGTGAGCGTTTGTCCGGAATCGGTCGGCGGCATGCGCTCGCCAGGATCGCTGGTGGTCAGGCGGCGAAAGACTTCGCTTTCCGCAGACTTGCCCGGCGTAATCGCGCGCAGTCCGTCGCGGTCTTGGATCGCTGAGTCGTGCTGGTCGAGCCGCAATTCCGCTTGCCGGCTGGCGCTATCGGGGCCGTGACAGCGAAAGCAGTTGTCAGACAGAATCGGCCGCACGTCGCGGTTGTAGCTGACGGCGCCTTGCTCGGAGGCGTGGAGGGCATGGGTTCCCTGAGGCCCCAGGCCCACGAAAAGCAAAGACGCAAGCACACATGCGACGCTCGCACCGTGTTGATGCGCGACGCTCGTCCGTTGCCGGTTTTCCTTGCAGCGCCAGGTCCTACGAACCGTGCGCTGCTCAGTAAGCATTGTCGGTCTGCAGTTCGTCATCCGTACAAGATTGAAAGCGAGAGCGTTTCGCGGCCCGAACATCTTCCGCTACAGCGTCAGCCACGATCGTTACGACAACCGTAGCGCAATCTGTGAAGATTCCGGAGAGCGTGTTTGGGTTCCCAATGCGCGTTGGCGCTGGAGAGTCCGTGCGAAGCGCCCGGAAGTCTCACGACTTCCGCTACAGCGCACGTTGCGCCAGCAAGCGGGCATTAGCATCCATCAATGGCTGCTTATATCGTAGCCGTTTGACCGCAGCAGCGATACGGTGCGATGCGGAAGACAGATCTCGCTGGAATCGCGGCGCTGTGCTGCTGCTCTTCAGGCCTGTCCGCCGAACGGCTCGCCGATTGGCAATTGCCCGTCGCAGAGGAAAACGGCCGTTTGCCGGCAAGAGCTTTACGCGGACCCGGCTGTTACTGCTGCAGGGCATACAGCACGATGTTCAGACCGATCTTGGCGGCGTCTTCGCGCGTGTAGCCGGGGCATTCGATCGAATCGTGCTTTTCCAGTGCGCAGCTAAGATCGTAGCGAGAAAAGATCACGCCATAGCGGTCGTCGAACTGCACGCCTTCCAGTTCCGGTTCGACCTGCCGCACGCCCGACTTCAGCGGCCCCCCCGCGGCCCGGTGCGGTTCGCGGCGGCTGACCGTTTTCAGATCGAAACCGCCCAGCGCGGTGGTAAACATGCGGTGCGTCGCGGGGATGGCTTCCAACGGGTGATCGCGGAAGATGGCGGCCATCTCGGCGCGAAAGGACTTGGCGAATTCTTCGCTGCCGCAGATCGCGTCGCCAATCACCACCCCGCCCCGCTCCACGTAAGTCCGCAATTGCTTGCGTTCGGCGTCGCTGAAGCGGAACGATCGCCGGCCGTGCAAAAACACAATCGGGTAAGCGAACAACCGGGCCTCGCCCAGCGACAGTTCGCGCTGCTCCGTGCTGACGCGCAGTCCCGTTTCGTGCGAGATCACGCGCAACAAGTTCGGCAAGGCGCCGGGCGCCGCGTTCCAACCGCCGCTGTGCTGAATGGCGGCGATATACAGCTTGGCGCGCTCGAAGGGATCTTCCGCCTCGTCCAGATCGGCGGAGCGTTCCAATTCAAGCTTGTACTTCACTTCGCGATTGGTCGCATAGGCCAGCACGTTGATCCCGATCGCCATGCCGGCGTTGATCGTTCCCTGCACCTCCTCGGAGTACTCTCGATTGCGTCCGGGGCGCCCCAATTCCCACAGGCAGGATAAACGCAGGTTCTTGGGGGCGTAGATCACGCTCGTGCGGCAGCCGACGTCGATGCCATACAACTCGGGATCGATAAACTTGACGTCAACTCGCTCCTCTGCGCTGTACGCGGGATGCTCTTTGGGAAGCAGGTGCAGGGCGTATTCCGGTTCGGGAAACATCTGCTTGGCCAGCTCGCGAAATCCTTGATCGAATCCGTCGCCGTCGCAGCAGGCTTCGGCGAAGATGAACCCGCCTTCGTTCACGTATTCTCGCAGCCGCTTGACCTGCTCGTCGGTGAACTCGGGATGCAACTGGCCGCTGATATAGATCACGGGCGCCTCGCGCAGATCCTCGACCGAAGCCGCTTCAGCGTCGATGACCTGCCAGGTCAGATCGCGGCCCCAGTGCGTTTCGACGTAACTGGTCAAATTTCCCAGGTCGCCGCGATGATGGTTCCAATCGGCGAGCGGGCCGTGCTTGAGCTTGGCTGCCAGCACCGGCCGCCGCCCTTTTGACAGAAACAGCAGCGACAGGCTGGTGGCGATGTTCGGATTATCCTCGGCGTGGCCCGTGCCTTTCCAGAAGCCGGACAAATCGTCCTGGTTCTTGACCAGCAATTCGGCGCCTTCGCGATACCAGTCGTGTTTGCCGATTAACCGATGATTCGTGAGCCGGCCGACCCGTTCGATGCCATACAGGTAATACAGTAGCCAGCCTTGGGCGCCGTGGCTGCCGGGATTGACGTTGATGGAGAAATTGCGGCCGAACCAGGACAAAGCCCGCTCGATCGGTTGATGGTCTTCCTGCTCGCCGCAGCAGCGGATGCGATTGCCGTCCACGTCGGCGTCGCCCGGATTGAGCCGATCGGTCGTGATGATCATCGCCGCCACCCCGGCGCAGGTCATGCTGCCGGTGCCGGGCAATCCGGGCTTGTAGCCCCACGAGCCGTTCGGGTTTTGCGACCGGGTCCAATAATCGAGCGCCAGCCGCCACGTCTGGTCGTTGACGGAAACGCCCACGCGCTCTGCTTCGTGAAGAGCGAGCAGGGCAAACTGCGAGTTGGAATTGTCCCCTTCCGCCTGAGGGTACCCCCAGGCGCCTTTCATGGCGCCCTCTCGCTTCTGCTGCTGCTGGAACCAGAGTGCGTTGCGGCGAATCAGTTGCAGGTTGGTCTTGGGTTCGGCGGCGCAAAACACCATGGTCTGCAGCGCCGTCGAATAAGTCATCGCCGGCTTGAGCTTCCGCAGGTAGTTCAGCGAAGCCTGCACCTGCCGGTCCGCCGGCGGCACGCCGCAATTCAACAAGGCCAGCGTACACAGCGCCGTGATGCCGCCCGGATATCCGACTGGATCCGGCCACGAGCCGTCTTCGCGCTGTTCGCGCTTCAGATACGCTACGCCCCGATCGATCGCATTGCGGACCTGGTCCGCGGTAACCTCCGCGCGTACCGTCGTCGCGCAAGGCCCAGTCCCTACGGCCAGGATCAAAACGAAAAGCAGGATCGATCTCATGGAAGACTCCTTAGCTCCATGGAGCGGCGGTTCGATGGAACGCGATTCGTTGGCTCATGATTGATCGGACGCCGAGGAACGTTGACTGCGGACCCAATCCTGAAACGCAGCCGCCCAGGCCGTCTCGTCAAGCCCTTCGGCACGCGCCACCCACTCAGCCGCTTGTTG
>DASZUP010000018.1:0-5584 GCA_035547635.1 Pirellulales bacterium | reverse complement strand
TGTATCTGATTGCCGAATTCCTGCACATGGTCACGGCCTCGTTCCTGATTGTGATCTTGTTCTTCGGCGGCTGGCACTTGTGGGGCCTGACCGGCGCCGACAACAACGTGACCTGGGTAACGGCCATCCTCCGCGTGCTGGTGCTGATGGCCAAGGTGCTGGGCGTGATTTTGTTCTTCATGATGGCCCGCTGGAGCTGGCCTCGGTTCCGATTCGACCAGTTGATGCGACTGGCCTGGAAGGTGATGCTGCCGATGGGGCTGGTCAACCTGGTGGCGGTGGCCGTGCTGGCTGAATACGGTCACAACCTTTCCGCCTGGCTGGCGGCGCCGGTGATGTGGATCGTGGCCTTGATCACCTGGATTGTAGCGGGCACGGCCGCGCCGCTGGCCACCGACAACCGTCCCCACCTCGACTACGAACTCGAACAGGCAAGCAGCCGATGAAAAGCGACGACCCGAACGTCAAGTGGATCGAAGAACCCTCGCTCGGCCTGGCCGGCAAGATGTACTTGCCGCTGTTCGTGCAGGGCCTGACCACCACCACCCGGCACTTGTTCGGCCCCAAGGTCACGGTCAGCTTTCCTGAGGCGCGGCCGAAGGTCGGCAATCCGCTGATTTACCGCGGCGTACACCGCTTGAACAAGGACGAGCACGGACGGGTGAAGTGCGTCGCCTGCTTCCTGTGCGCCACGGCCTGCCCGGCGCATTGTATCGACATTATCGGCACGGAAAGCCCCTGGCCGGATCGCGAGAAGTACCCCGAGAGCTTCGTGATCGACGAGCTGCGGTGTATCTTCTGCGGCATGTGCGAAGAGGCTTGTCCGGTCGACGCGATCGAGCTGACCAGCCTGCTCGACCTGACGGGCCGCAGCCGCGAAGAAATGATTTTCGACAAGGAAAAGCTGTTGAGCGTCTACGATCAGACCAAAGACGCCGAGCCGATGAAGTCGGCGGCGCTGGGAGGCACGGTATGACTCCGCTGCAAGCGATCGCGGCGGCCAGCATCTTGCTGGGCGTCGGCTTATGGCTGCTGCTGCCTCGCGGCGGCGCGCCGGGCCGCGGCTTCGGCGCGTTGTTCTCGGCGATTGCGTTGGGACTGTTCGCCTTTGTCGTCGTGCGGATCGACCCGCAGCATCGCGTCGGCGACAGCGTGTTCCTGCTGCTGGCCGCCACGACGATCGTCTCGGCCCTGGGCGCCGTCACATTGCGGAGCCCCGTCTACTGCGCCATCTGGTTCGCGATGACGCTGTTGGGCACCGCCGGGTTGTTCCTTTATCAGGGCGCCCAATTCCTGGGCGTGGCCACCGTGGTGGTTTACGCCGGGGCGATCCTGGTCACGTTTTTGTTCGTGCTGATGCTGGCCCAGCCCAAGGGCATGACGTCCTACGACCGCGTGAGTTGGGAGGGCATGCTCTCCGCGGCCACCGGCGCCGTGCTGGTCGGCTTGCTCAGCGCCTTGGTCTTTGCTCCGCCGCCCGTCGCCGAAGGCGAACAGCCGCTGGCCGGCTTGAACGTCGATCCGGTCGCGGCCGCCGATCGCGAGGCCGAGATTCTCTCGCCCGATCACATGGCGCACCTGGGCGGCCAGCTTTTCAGCCGCTACTTGATTGGCGTAGAAGTGGCGGGCACGCTGCTGCTGGCGGCCTTGGTCGGCGCCGTCGCCATTGTGGCCCAAGGCAAGCAACAGCCGCGCTGGGAGGAGGGTCGTCAGCATGGATGAAGTCCAATTGCTGCATCGCTTTTTAATGGTCGGCGCGCTGCTGTTCAGCATCGGCCTGGTCGGTTTTCTCAGCCGCCGCAACATGATCGTCATGTTCCTGGCCGCGGAAATGATGCTGCAAGGCATCTCCGTCAGCCTGGTCGGCTGGGGCCGGTTCCATAACGACTGGGGCGGGCAGATCCTGGTGATCTTCATCCTGGCCGTCGCCGCCTGCGAAGCCGGGATCGCTCTGGCGCTGGTCTTAATGCTGTTCCATCAGACGGGCAAGCTGGACGTGGCCGTCTGGCAATCGATCCGCGAAGCGAATCAGCCGAAGTTCGTCGATCACCAATTGCCCGAAGAAACGCTTCCGGTCGAGCATTGGCCCACGTTGCCGCCCGCCGGCGTTGAGCCCGAGCTGCCTGTCGAGGAGATGATTCACCGTAGCCATGTTTAGTACCGAAACATTGATGGTGCTGGTGCCAGCCTTGCCGCTGGCCGCCGCGTTGATCGTCGGGCTGCTCGGATTTCCGCTGCTCAAGACGCGCAGCCATATTCCGGTCATCGCCGCGATTGGGACCTCGTTCGTACTCAGCCTGTTCCTGCTGCGCGGCGTGCTGAACGATACGCCGCAGGAGGAAAGCGGCGGCGCGGTCGGCGTGGAAAAGCTGGTCCGGCTGTGGCGCTGGGCCGGCATCGAAGGCGCCTACTCGCAAGGCGAAGGAGAGCAGGCCGTCTCGCGGCCGTTCGACATCGACATCACGTTGCGGGCCGACCCGCTGACGGCGGTCATGCTCTCGATGGTCACCTTCATCTCCTCGTTGGTGGCGATTTACGCCGTCGGCTACATGCACGGCGACCCGGGGTATCCGCGGTTCTTCGCCTACGTGTCGTTGTTCGTATTCTCCATGACCATGCTGGTCTCGGTCAGCAACTTCGTGCTGCTGTACGTGTTCTGGGAAGCGGTCGGGTTGTGCAGCTACCTGCTGATCGGCTTCTGGTATGAAAAGCCGGAGGCGGCCGCGGCCGGCAAGAAGGCCTTTCTGGTCAACCGCATCGGCGACTTCGGCTTCGCCCTCGGCTTGTTCCTGTTGTGGACCACCTACGGCACGCTCAACTTTCACGACGTCGGCCCCGACGGCGCCTTGCCGACGGCCAGCGCCGAAGCCGAAGGCGAAGCAAGCGGCGGCAAGATTGCCGTACAAGGCGTGCTGGGCCAGTCGCGGTTGCAAGATCCGGCTCACAGCTACGTGGGCGGCGGCGTAGGCCTGGCGATTTGTCTCTGCCTGCTGGCGGGCGCCTGCGGTAAGAGCGCCCAGTTTCCGCTGCACGTCTGGCTGCCCGACGCTATGGAAGGCCCCACTCCGGTCAGCGCCTTGATTCACGCCGCCACGATGGTCACGGCCGGCGTCTACATGTTCATCCGCTGTACGCCGCTGCTGCACGCCTCGCCCACGGCGCAGGCCATCGTCGCTTCGGTCGGCGCCTTCACGGCGCTGCTGGCCGGATTGATCGCCCTGACGCAGAACGATCTCAAACGGGTGATGGCTTACTCGACCATCAGCCAGCTCGGCTACATGTTTCTGGGCGTCGGCACCGGCATGCTGGCGGGCATCGGCGCCGGCATGTTCCACCTGTTCACTCACGCTTTCTTCAAGGCCTTGTTGTTCCTCGGCTCCGGCAGCGTGATGCACGCCATGGGCGGCATCGTCGACATGCAGCGTTTCAGCGGCCTTCGGAAGATCATGCCCTGGACGCACGGGACGTTTCTGGTCGGCTGCCTGGCGCTGTGCGGCGTGTTCCCGTTTGCCGGCTATTACAGTAAAGACGCCATCCTGGCCGCGGCGCACGGACGCGCGATGCACGACCTGGTGCTGTTGGAAGGGACTCGCTGGGAGTTTTCGCTGTACCAGACGCTCTACTATTCAGGCGTGTTCACCGCCCTGCTGACAGGGCTCTACACGTTCCGGGCGTTCTTCATGACGTTCTACGGCGAAACGCGCGTTCCGCCGGAGGCCGGACATCACGCCCACGAGTCGCCGCCCTCGATGGTTGGGCCGCTGGTGATTCTGGCGGTATTTGCCTTCGGCATCGGCTACATCATGAGCGGCAGTGAAGCGAGTCATGACCAACCGTTCGGCGGGTTCCTGCATCACACGCCTTCGCTGGCCTTCAGCGGACTGCCGGCCGGACCGCACGACGAAGCGTCGCATGCGAAAGTGGCGGCGCTCAGTTCGCTGTTCGCGCTCAGCGGCATTGGCCTGGCCGCCTTCTTGTACCTGGGCGAGCGGCGCCAGGTGGAACGTCTCAGCCGGTTGATGAAAGCCGTGCGGCTGTACCAGCTTTCCTACGGCAAGTTCTTCTTCGACCAGATCTATAACGGCCTGATCGTGGCGCCTTTGCGGTTGCTGGCCAGCGTCTGTTATTGGTTCGACCAGAAGGTGATCGACGGCCTGGTGAACCTGGGCGGCTGGCTGCCGCAGGCGTTCGGCGCCATGCTGCGGCCGTTGCAGAACGGGCTGTTGCAGTTTTACGCCTTGGCCATGATGCTCGGCCTGTTGGTGTTGATCGGCGCGTTGTTGATGTGGCCGGTGTCGTAAACAAGTAGACGGTAGACAGGGGAAGGCGGCAGCCGAGCAGAAGAGTTTTTTCGCAAATCTAGATGCTTACCGCCTTCGCGAACCCAAAAGCATTCATTCCCAAACACCATTAGCCCCGAATCACCTGCTCCATGTCGACCTTGTTGCTCTTGACCGTGCTGCTGCCCCTGGCGGGAGCGGCGTTGATTTGGGTCCTGGCCGAAGCCGGCCGGTCGGTCGCGCGGCTGATTTCGCTGGCCGTCTCCTTGATCACGCTGGGCATGGCCGGTTGGCTCGTGTATCAGTTCCCCAGCCAAGGCAGCCAGGCTTATGAGCTCTCGTGGCTCGGCGGCGCCAGCGGCATCGACATCCAGTTCAGCCTGGGGCTGGACGGCATAAGCTTCTGGTTCTTCGGGCTCAGCGCGCTGTTGACCGTGACGGCGATCCTGGTCAGTTGGGAAGCCATTTCTGATCGGGCGCCCGCCTTTTACTCGCTGCTGTTGCTGCTCGAAACGGGCATGCTGGGCGTGTTCGCCGCGCGCGACATCATCTTGTTCTACGTCTTCTTCGAGTTCACACTGATCCCGCTGTTCTTCTTGATCGGCATCTGGGGCAGCGAAGAGCGGCGCTACGCGGCGATCAAGTTCTTTCTGTTCACGCTGGCCGGCAGCATGCTGACGTTTCTCGGGCTGCTGGCGATCGTGCTTTGGGACTCGTTCCAATCGCCCGCCGGCGTGATGACGTTCTCCATTCCGGTCCTGGTCGAAAACCTGCAAGCCCATCCGATTGCTCCCCAGACTCAGCTTTGGATCTTCCTGGCGCTGTTCGCCGGTTTGGCGATCAAGGTGCCGCTGTTCCCGCTGCACACCTGGCTGCCGCTGGCTCACGTGCAAGCGCCGACGGCTGGCAGCGTGTTACTGGCCGGCATTCTGCTGAAGATCGGCACGTACGGCTTTTTGCGGTTCAGCATGCCGATGCTGCCCGACGCCACTGCCGCGTGCATTCCGTGGCTGCTGTGGATCTCGGTTGCAGGCATCGTGTACGGCGCCCTGCTGGCTTTGGCGCAGAGCAATATCAAGAAGCTGATCGCTTATTCCAGCGTGAGCCACCTGGGCTTTTGCATGCTGGGGCTGTTCGCCTTGAACAAGCCGGGTTTGTACGGTGGCGTACTGCAGTCGATCAACCATGGATTGTCGACCGGCGGTTTGTTCGCCATCGTGGGCATGATCTACGATCGCTATCACACCCGCGAAATCGCCGATCTCGGCGGGCTGGCCAAACGGCTGCCGCTGCTGAGCACGTTC
>DASZUP010000017.1:0-6137 GCA_035547635.1 Pirellulales bacterium | reverse complement strand
CCGCTGGCGTTGGGGGCCAGCGTATAGTTCAACGCGCCGGTTAAAGGATTGACTGACGGCTGGATCGAAAACAACGCCTGCTCATTATTAGGTACGGTAACGATGAAATCCAGCGACTGGCCCGCTTCGTTGGCGCCCACGCCGGGGCTGATGTTTGTCGCCCAGTTGGAGACGACGTGCACGCCCGAGTTTTCATTGATCGTCTGATTGGCGCCCTTGGTAAAGCTGGGCGCCTTGTTCACGAATAGGGCGGTAATGGTAAAGGTTTCGATGGCGGACGTATCGACTCCGCCGTTGGCCGTGCCGCCATCGTCGTGGAGTTGCACGCTCACCGTCGCGACGCCGCTGGAATTGGGCGCCAATGTATAGGTCAGGTCGCCCGTCGTCGGATCGATCGCCGGCTGCACGGCGAACAACGCGTTATTGTTATTGGTGACGATGAAATTCAGCGTCTGTCCCACGTCGCCGTTGCCAAGTCCCGGGCTGATATCGGTCGCCCAGGCGCTCACGCTTTGTGCGCCGCTGTCTTCAGGTACGCTCGGATTGAGTTTCGTCGGCATCGACGTCGGCGTGAAACTCGGCGGCTGGTTCACGAACTGGACCGTGATCACGAAATTCTGCACCGCCGAAACGTCGACGCCGCCGTTCGCCGTGCCGCCGCTGTCGTGCAATTGCACGCTCACATTGGCCATACCGCTGGCATGCGGCGCCAGCGTGTACGTCAGGTTGCCGCTCGGGGAGATGGCGGGCGGGATCGCGAACAGCGCATTGTTGTCGTTGGCGACGATAAAGTTCAGCGACTGGGAGTTCTCGTCCGCCGGACCGGCGCTGATTGACGTCGCCCAACCGTTTACCGAGTGCGGACCGGTTCCTTCGTATGCCGCCTGATTCGCGCCTTTCGTATAACTTGGCGCGTCGTTGACCGGCGTAACGTCGATGGCGAACGTGAGGATCCCCGACGTATCCACGCCGCCGTTGGCCGTGCCTCCGCTGTCGTGCAATTCCACGCTTACGTGGGCCGTGCCGTTCGCGTTGGGCGCCAGCGTATAGGTCAACGTTCCCGTCAAGGCGTCAATCGCCGGCTGGGTGGAAAACAAGGTCGGATTGTCGCTGCTGACGATAAAGTTCAACGTCTGGCTGATCTGCGGCGGGTCGCCCGTGCTGAGATTCGCAGCCCAGCCGACGTAGCTGTGCGCCCCAGAATCTTCCAGGTTGCTTTCATTCGGGCCGCCCGTAAAGCTCGGAGCTTCATTGATCGGGGCGACCGTAATCTTGAACGTCTGTGGCGCCGAAACGTCGGTTCCGCCGTTGGCCGTGCCGCCGCTGTCCTGCAGAGAAACGGTGACGGTGGCGACGCCAAACGCGTTGGCCGCGGGAGTGAACAGCAGCGTGCCGGTGAGAGCGTCGATCGTCGGCTGCGAAGCGAACAATGCATTGTTGTCGTTGGTCACGTTGAAGTTCAGCGACTGCGACGCTTCGTTGGCGCCGACGCCCGGACTCATGCCGGTCGCCCAATTCGAGACAATGGCCGGGCCGGTGTTCTCAACCACCGTCACGTTGCCGCCCGCGGTGAAGCTGGGCGCCTCATTGACGAAATTCACGGTGATCGAGAAGTTCTGCAGTCCGGAGACGTCAACGCCGCCGTTGGCCGTGCCGCCGTCGTCTGAAAGTTGCACGGAAAGATGTGCAATTCCATCGGTGTTCGGGGCCACCGTGTAGGTCAAAGCGCCGGTCGCCGGATCAATCGCGGGCTGCACCGAAAAGAGCGAGGGCTTGTCATTGCTGACAATGACGAACGTCAGGCCCTGGTTGGCTTCGTTGGCGCCCAGCCCGGGGCTGATGTTGGCGGCCCAGCCCGGCACGCTCACGGCGCCGGCGTCCTCGTTCACCGTTTGATTCGGGCCGGCGGTGAAGCTGGGCGCGTCATTGACGAAATTGACGGTGATTTTGAATGTTTGCGGCGCCGAGGTATCCGCTCCGCCCCCGATCGTGCCGCCGTCATCGTGCAAGGCCACGCTGACGTTGGCCACTCCGCTGACGTTCGCAGCGAGCGTATAAGTGAGCGCGCCCGTCGTCGCGTTAACGGCGGGCTGTACGGCAAACAACGATGGATTGTCAGCCGTGACGATAAAGTTCAGATTCTGTCCCACGTCATTCGGGCCACTGCCCGGGCTGATCGCAGAAGCCCAGCCGCTGACGGAATGAGCTCCCGTGTCTTCGTTGACCGTTTGGTTCCCGCCGGCCGTGAACGCGGGGGCGTGATTGATCTGAATGACATTGATGGTGAATGCGGCAACGGCAGAAACGTCGACGCCGCCGTTGGCCGTGCCGCCGCTGTCCTGCAGTTGCACGTTGACGTGCGCCACGCCGACCGCCAAGGGCGCCAGCGTATAGGTCAGCGTGCCCGTGCCCGGGTCGATGGCCGGCGGCACGGCGAACAGCGCCGCATTGTCATTCGTGACGATGAAGTTCAGTCCCTGCGCGTTTTCGCTCGTGGGGCCCGCGCTGATGTTGGAAGCCCAGCCGGCGACGGTATTCAATCCGGTGTCTTCGGAGACGGTCTGGTCGCCGCCCGGCGCAAAGCTGGGAGCGACGTTGACGGCGGGAGACAAGTTCCACAGGAAGGCGCCCGCGCCGCCGCTTTGGCCGATCTGGAAGGCGGGCGTTCCCGACGGGTTGAAATTTCCCGTTCCGCTCAGAGAGCCGGCGGCGTAAACCTGGGCGCCGGGCCCGACCGCGACGGCATTGGCCTGGTCGCCATTGTCGTCCGTCGCGATGGAAGCCGAGAGAAAGCTGCCGCCGCCGGACAGTTTCATGACGTACGCGTCGGACGTACCGTTGGAGCTCGTTTCGCTGGCCGTGCCGGCCGCGCTGGGATCAAAATCAGTCGAACCATTGAAGGCTCCGGCCGCGTAGACGTTGCCCGAAGAGTCAACCGCCACGCCGTTCAGTTTGAAGCTCGTCGTGGCGTCCCAGGCGTCGGCCCAGACGAATGAGCCCGTATCGTTCAACTCGACCAGGTAGGCCGTGGCGGTCAAAGGCAGCACTCCGCCGAAGGTCGACGTGCCGCTGAAACTGCCTCCCGCGTAGACGTTGCCGGAGGCGTCGGTCGCCAGCGCAGTCCCGGAGCTGGAGGTCGTGGCGGCCAGCGCTTTCGACCAGACGTAATCGCCGTTCCCATTCAGGGCCAGCAGGAAGGCCGTGCTCGCCGGCGCGGGGCTGCCAGTCAGGGTGTAACTTGAAAACACGCCCTGCGTAAAGGTCGCCGAACCGGTGAACGCTCCGGTGACAATAACCCTGCCGACACTGTCAACGGCCACGGCAGCGCCCGCGTCCGCCAGGCCGCCGCCGAAGTCCTTGACCCAGACGAAACCGCCGTTGGCATCGAGCTTGGAGATGAAAACATCGTCGCCGCCGCCGCTCGTCAGCGATGCCGCCGAAGCGCCTCCCGGATTGAAATTCGCCGTATTGGAGAAGCTGCCGGTCGTGTAAACGTTGTCCGACGAATCGAGCGCCAGTCCGGCGCCGGTTGCGGGCGCGCCCGCGACAAGCTCGCGAGCCCAGACGAACTTGCCCTGGCCGTCGAGCTTCAGAACGTAAGGATTCTGAACGTCGTCGGCGGTGACGGCATAGATTCCCGTGCCAGGATTGAAATCGACCGCCGAGGAGAACATGCCCATCGCATAGACGTTCCCGTTGGAATCGACTTTCAAAGCGGTAAGCGCCTGGCTGTTGTTCACGGGAATGGCTTCGGCCCACAGCAACGCGCCGGCGGCGGTGTATTTGGCAATGAAAGCGGCATTCGAGCCCGTGACGTTGTTGACGCCGGCGCCCTGGTCAAAATCGGCCGTACCGTTGAGGATGCCGCCGTAATAGACGTTGCCCAGTGAGTCGGTGGCCACGGCTTTGCCCTGCGTATTCGCGACGGTCGTGGCCGCCAGCGCAAAGCCGAAGCCCGGAGCGGCGCCGACCAGGCCGACGTTTTCCGTATCGCGGGTCTGAGGGATCATCGGAATCACGCTGGTCGCGCCCGCCGCGGTTGCGCTGCTCCACAAACCGGGATTAGCGCCGACGAACTGCGGGCTGAACGCGCTAAAGCCCACAGGCGTGCGAAACTTGACGTAGTAGTTCGTCCCGCTGGCGACGCCGACGAACTTGTAGCGGCCCTGCGAATCGGTAACGGTCGAGGCGATGAGCGCGTCGTCGGCGTTGCCGACCAGGACGTCGTCGGTGCTGTACAGCAACGCTACGACGCCGCCGAGCCCGGGTTCGGCGATGTTATGCAGGCCGTCGCCGTTGCGGTCGTTCCAGACCTGCCCGCTAATGGACGACTGCGTCAGCTTCAACAGGAAACTGTTCCGGCCGCCCGCATAGACGGTTCTGAATTGCGTGCCGGCGCCGGGATCGAAATCCACCGTTCCGCTGAAGTACCCGGCCAGAAAGATGTCATTCGTGACCGGATTGACGGCGACCCCGTAGCCGCCGTCGGAACCGCTCGAGCCGAACGAAGTCGCCCAGACGTAATTGCCTTGGCTGTCGTACTGAGCGAGGTAAACGTCGCTGAAGCCGGCGTTGGTCAGGTAGCGCGGCGAGCTTCCCGCGTTGAAATCAACGGAGCTCGAGAAGGCGCCGGTCGTGTAAACGTTGCCGTTGGCATCGACGGTGATCTCCTGCGGATCCATGGACAACGAGCTTTGCGCGTGAAGCTGCCGGACCCAGAGAAAAGCGCCGGTCGCATCCAGCTTCTGAACGTAGCCGTCGTTCCAGAACAGCGACGACGAGCTGACGTTGTAAACGCCCGTCGCCGTGGGATCGAGATCCGCCGTGCCGGAAAAGACGCCTGTAGTGTAAACGTCCCCTGAGGCATCGACGGCCACTCCGCGGCCTGCGCTGGTGCTGCTGTTCCCGTCGCCGTCGGCGCGCGCCCAGACGAAATTACCCGCCGTATCGAGCTTCATCACGTAGGCGCTGTTGAAGAACCCGCCGTCAAGGTTGTAGACGCCTCCATTCGGGTCGAAGTCCACCAGGCCGGAGAACTGGCCCGTGGCATAGACGTTGTCGGCGCCGTCTATCGTAATTCCCTGCAGGTCGTCGTAGCCGGTCCCGCCGATTTGCTTGGACCACAAAAAGTTGCCGTTCGTGTCGTACTTCGTGATCAGCGCGTCGGTCCCGCCCGCGGAACTCAACAGGGTGCTCAAGGAGGGGTCCGGGTAAATCGCTCCGCTGAAGATGCCCCCCGTATAGACGTTGCCTTGCGAGTCGACGGCGACTCCCGTGCTATGGTTGTTGGCGCCGCTGATCCAGTCGCGGGCCCACAAGAAATTGCCGTTGCGGTCCAGCTTGGCCGTGAAGGTTTGCCAGACCACGTTGTTTCCGCTGTTGCCGCTAAACAGCGTATACGGGCCGAAGGTTCCCGTGCCGCTGAAGGAGCCGGAGATGTAGATATTGCCCGAACCGTCGATCGCAATATTGTTCTTGTCCGTCGTAGAGACGGTTTCCGTGAAGGTCCTGAACCAGACGAGATTGCCCGACGGATCGTACTTCGCCACGGAGCGGTTGCTGGCGACCAGGTAGGAATTTCCCGCCGTATCGGTCACGACCCCTTCGCCCTGTTGAGACGAAAAAGAGTAGGTGCCCGGCAGCACGTAGCCGAAATCGGCCGAAAGCATGCGACGCTGCTCGAGCGGCTCCACGCCTAACCACGTTTCCGCGCCCAACCGCGATCGCCGAGAGGCTCGTGAACGAGAGGATGCGGACGGAGCGAAAAGCGAGCGCGCAAGCCGCCGCGCGCGACTCGCTCGGGAAGAGCGTTTCATGAGATCGACCTGTCGTGCTTAGACGAGAATCCAGACGGTACGCAGCCAGCCGCTCTTCGCTGTTCCGGCGTTCGGCATAGCTGGGGGAGAATTCCTCGCCGGCGAAATCGCCCCCGCAGCACTCTCGCCACGAAACGAAGCTGAACAACTCAGCTCGCCCGTCACGCGGCAACCTCGAATGAGGGTCACGGGTTCGCAAAACGACCGGACGGTTCAGCAAGCCCCCGCTGCTGATTCGAACGCCACTTAAACTCAAAGCTACAAGCTTGTCAACAGATTACCGACTAGAAAATCGAGCAAATCCATGGGCATTGTTTACGC
>DASZUP010000016.1:0-2118 GCA_035547635.1 Pirellulales bacterium | reverse complement strand
CATGTGACTCCTTTCCCGTGCTCCGCCACAAGCGTCTGTTTGAGGGCGCCGTCTCGCGTGCCGTACAAGGCGATTTTCGGCGTTCCCCAACGCCAGCCGCAGGCCAGAAGTTCTCCGTCGGCGCTAAAGGCGAGGATCGACCACCCGCTCGCGCCGACCGCAGGCAGCACGCGCGGCTTGTCCCATTGGCCCCAGGTCCACAGCTTGACGACGCCGTCCGCGCCACAGGCGGCGAGGAAGCGACCGTCGGGGCTGAGCGCCATGTGCAACCACTCCACATCCAAGTGCAGCACGGCCGACGGCTCTGCTTCCTGCCCGAGCGGCCATAACTTGATCCTGCCGTCCGCTTGCGCGACCAGCGTCTGCGAGTCCGGAGTAAAGGCTACGTTGCTGACCCCAAATCGGCCTCCGCGGATGCGCTGACGTGTCTGCCCCGTGGTCGCTTCACGCAGCAGGATCGTGCCGTCTACGCTGGCCGATGCCAGCCAACGACCGTCGGGACTGAACGCCAGACTCGGAATGTTGCCTCCTTGAATCATCTCGGGCTCGCCCAACACGGCAACGAGACTGGGCGGCGCTTGCTGCGGATCGCCATTGCCGGCAAAGGCCAACGCAGACGGCGGAATCTGCTCGCGGCGCAAAGCGGCCAGGGCAGCCGACGGCGACGGAATCAAACCTGGCTCGGGCGCTGCCGGCCCAAGCTCCGGAAAACCTTCAAGAAGGATCTGGCCGTCCGGGGAAACGACCTTGAGGTTTTTCCAGCGCACCGGCGTATTGACGCCCCAGGTACGCAGCCCGACGCGGCCCTGGGCAAAACGGGAATCTTGCCAGTCCAACTGCTGCTGGTCGTCAACCCAGCAGCGCATTTGCGATCCGCGCACCTCAACGCGAACCTTGTACCAGCGATTCGTCTGATTCGCCGCCCACTTTAACGGCGCCTCGCGCCCCCATCGCCCTTTCTGGCGAAAAGACAGCTCGTTGAGCGTTCCGCCGTAGCCGCCGAGCGAAAAGGCGTAAAAATCGTCAGGGGACTGCACGCGGAACAGCAAGTCGCCGCCTTCGCTCTTGTCTTGGCCCGCGGTCGTCAGCGTTTCGACGGAAACGTCGTAGTCGGTCCACTCCGGATCGCCGAACAACACGATCGACCGGAGCCCCGTTTTGATCTTATGCTGAACGAGTTCGGCGCCTTCCATCCGCCAGTCGCCGCGTACGATTTGAGCGGGGGGAGACGCGAATTCCGTTCGTCGCCCTTGCTTCGCATCCTGGGCCGCTGGCGTCGTCGGGTCGCTTATGGCCGTGTTCACGCGCTCGTGCAAGCGCGCTGCGTCGCCCTTCGTCGCGATGACCTCGTGCAAATCGGGCTTACTGGTGTTTTCATTGACCACCGCTTCATGGGACAACGGCTGCGTGCCGTCGACGCTCACGCTCACGTCAGGAGCGTTCGCCTCTGAGACGAATTTTCCAACGGGCGAGAACAGACGCACAACTATGCCCCGCACGTCGGTCACGCCAATCGTCTCGCCCATGCCAAGTCCGACCAGCAAGGCCAGCAAGACCGCCGCCGCAGCGGCCCAGCGGCGCAGAGGGCGTGCGGTTCGATGCCCCGCCGCATCCGCAGTCGCTTCACGACGGTTGAGTTCCGCGACAGAGTCGTCAGCCAGCATGCTCGCGGTCGCCCCGGCAGGCATGGGCAGCCGCCCGGCGAGCGCTTCCACTTTGCCTTGCCGCTCAAACTCCGCCAGACAATCCGAAAGCAACTCGCTCAGTTCTAGGGCGGACGCAAACCGATGGGCTGGCTGTTTGGCATGCAGGCAGCCGATAATTGCCGCGAGCCAATCGGGAGTCTCCGGAATGATGCTCTGGATTGGCCGAGGCTGATCTTCGATGACGCGTTTCAACACGGCCAGCGTCGAGGGAGCGCGAAACGGCGGTCGGCCGCTACAGGCGACGTAGAGCACGCTGCCCAAGCTGAACAGGTCGGAACGAAAATCGATCTCATGCGCCTGGGCCTGTTCCGGAGACATATACAGCGGCGTTCCCGCGATCACGCCGCTTTGGGTCATGCTGGCGTCGTCTGCGGAACGCGCCAATCCGAAGTCCGTAATCCTCACCCGATCG
>DASZUP010000015.1:0-3240 GCA_035547635.1 Pirellulales bacterium | reverse complement strand
CAGCTCCTCGAACGGTCCGTCGATCCGGGCGGCCAGGACTATTGGGTCGGCCAGCTCCAGCATGGCGTCCGCGACGAGGTCATCGGCGCCGGCATCGCCGCCTCGGACGAGTACTTTGCTAAGACCGCGCCGTAGTGGAAGGCGGAAGTCGGAACGTGCTCCTGAGCGCCATGCCTTCGTCGGCGCCTCGACGACACAGGCATGTTCGCGAGCGGGCAAGCACGCCACCGGTGAAAACTGCCTATTCCGATTTCGCAAAATCACGGCCGGTGACTTAGATCGGTAGACTGCTGCAGAACCAGCAGTTCGGCCCGCTGCAGCCAGCCGAGCCGACGCCAGAAGGCGGCGCCGGAGTGATTGTCAACGTAGAGATAAATGTTGCATTTGAGAATGCCGCCCGCCGCCAGTCTTTTCAGACACATGGCGACCATCTGCCGGGCGATGCCTTGTCCTCGAAACGCAGCGGCCACGGCCAGATGATTGAGAAATCCTCTCCGGCCGTCGTGCCCGCAGAGCACGGCGGCGATGAGCTCGTCGTCCTGCACGGCGACTAGGCTCAGCTCGGGATTGCGTGCGAGATACGCCTCAATATTCTCGCGTGAATCCGACTCGTTCAGTCCGACGCCTTCGGTCGCTTGCCACAGCGCCGTCACGGCATCGTAATCTTGGCTGGTCATCGGGCGAATATGCATGGCGATGGTCGAGGAATAGTGGTGAAAGCGGGAAGCGCCTTCTGGAACACAAACGCTTGATTTCCTCGCGCGCCGCGAAGCTTTCATGCCGTAATGAAGGCGGACTGCCAGCCTGGGAACAGAAAGTCAAAATGCAAAACGCAAAATATAAAAGTCAAAATGGCAGAAGCTGGTTTCCCATTTTGCATTTTGCATTTTGCATTAACCTTCCCTGGCAACGCTCAGCAGCTCGCGGAACGCCTCAGTAAGCGTTCCCTACCGCACGAACAAGCTCTGCCCCAGCGGCTGGAACAAACTCGCGATGCACGAGAGAGGCCGCATGCCCGCCAAAGGTTCGCCTTTCGACGCCCCTTTCATCGCTCCCAGCGTAAATCGACGCCGGGAAAGCCGAGGATGAAATCCTTGCCGAACGCCTGGGAAGGCGTGGCGAAGCCGGGCCGCGTCTCGCCGGCAATGGCGCGCTGTAAACAGGCAACCGCGGTTGCCGTCGTCAAGGTATAGCCTTCGGGCGCTTCCAGCGTCGCCTCGACGATGCGGCCCTGGTCATCGGAAACCTGGCCCCAGAACGAAGCGCCGCCGCGCTTGCGTTGCGATTCGGACGGCCCCGAAATGCTGCGCTCAATGTAGGCCCGGATCAGCTTCTTGACCAAACGGAAGCGGAGCAGGGGAGCGATGCGCCGCAGCCAGCGTTGCTGGCGAATCATGGCGGGCGAGGCCGCCATGTAGGTTTCAATGTTGGCAATGCCGGTCGAGTGCCAGGCCGAGGCGATGTCGCCCCAAGGAATGGTTTCCGCCAACTGTTGGCCGCCGCGGAAGGGAATTTGCCGCGTCTTCCATGCCGCCGGCACGCGGCGGATTTCGCCGTCAATTCTCGCCCGGCCGCCGCTCGGCAACGTTTCCAGAACCGTCTTGGCCGTGCCCGGACTGGGGCCGCCCGTTGCGGTAAAGGCCAGCAACAGCTGGGTGGCCGAAGGCAGTTTGGCGGCCAGCAGCGCCGCCAGACAATCGCTGGGCACGACATCGAAGCCGACGGCCGGCAGGATGGAGACGCCCGCCTCACGCGCCGGAGCGTCGAGCGCCGCCGCGGCCTCGATCACGTCGATCTCGCCCGTAATGTCCAGGTAATGCGCCTTGGCTTGCAGGCAGGCTTCCATCATCGGCGCCGCCGTAGCCGAGAACGGCCCGGCGCAGTTCAACACGGCCGGCGCTCCTTCGAGTTGCCGCGCGACGGCGGCGACGTCGTCCAGAGCAAAAACTCGGCAGGGAGCGTTCAACTCCGTAGCGACAGCTTCGACCTGCTCGCGATTCCGTCCCGCGAGGATCGGCTGCAGGCCTTGCCGGACCGCCTCCGCGGCAATCAGGCGTCCTGTATAACCGTTGGCGCCGTAGATGATCGCGGAAGTCTGCATTACGGCTGATCGTGTTCGGCGAACCAGGCCAGCGTGCGTCGCAACACGTCTTCGCGATGCCGCGGCTGACGGATGCCATGGCCTTCGTCCGGATAGACGACCATCTGCGTCGGCACGCCGCGCGTATGCAAAGCCTGATAAAACATCCGACCCATGGGGAGCGGGCAGCGGCGGTCGTCGCGCGAGTGGAGAATCAGCGTCGGCGTTTCAATCTCGGCCACGTAGGACAGCGGGTTGTGGCGTCGCATCGCTTCGACCGTTTCCCAAGGCCGGCCGCCGAACTCCCACTCCGTCCAGCTTTGGATGTCGCTCAATCCCCACATCGCATTCAGATCGGTCACCGCGTTCTGCGCCACGGCCGCGCGGAACTGCTTCGTATGACCGACCAGCCAGCACGTCATGAACCCGCCGTAGCTCACGCCGTATACGAACTGCCGCTTGGGATTGACCACGCCGTCGGCAACCAGGCGATCGATGCCGCTGAGGATGTCTCGCATGTCTCCGCCGCCGAAGTCGTTTCGGTCAGCGTCCAGAAACTTCCGCCCATAGCCCGCGCTGCCGCGGAAGTTCGGCTCGAAGGCGGCATAACCGTTCGCCGCAAAAACCTGGGCGTTGAAGTTGAAACCCAGCGACGAGCGGCTATGGGGGCCGCCATGCGGCAGCAAGACCAGTTTGTACGGCGCCTTAGCGACTGAGGCAGGGGGAACCGTCAATACGCCTTCCAGTTCCAGGCCCTCGGAATTGGTCCAGCGAAAGGCGCGCGACTCGGCCAGCAACCGCTGCCGCAAGAACGTGTTGCCAGGAACGGAAAACTTCCGGCGAGTGGAGACTTGGCGCTGGTACGGCGAGTCTTCCGCTTGCCTGGCATCCGCATCGAACTTGCTGCGCTGACCGCTCTTCAAGTCGACGCGCATCGTCGCCGATTGCAGCCCTGCAACGCCCGTATAAACCAGTTCTTCTGGACCGTCCCAACAGTCGACAGGCAGCGGGAACGTCGCGGCCGGGTCGTCGGCCGGCTGCTCGAGGCGGCCATGGTGATCGAACACAATTTTGGCCGGCTTTGGCAAATCCGTCTTGCCGTCGGGCAGCGTGAAGTCGACGAGCGCCACGTTGAACACGTCCGCGTGGGGTCCCTTACG
>DASZUP010000014.1:0-4000 GCA_035547635.1 Pirellulales bacterium | reverse complement strand
TCGTTCACGGCGTGCAGCAGCGATTGCCGAGAGTGCAGCCGCGCGGCATCGACGTCTCCTTGCAGCACCAGCGCCGGCGCCTCGAATTTGAGCGGGTTCTCTACGCTGCCATCCACGTACAGCGGATCATGCGCCACGCCGAGCCGGGCGGCAAACTGCCCAGGACGCGTGTAAGGGCGACGGCTGGGCATGTGCGGCAGCGATACGGCGTTCGGCAATCCGTCGCTCTGCGGCAGACGCGATGCAACCACGCAGCCCATGTAGGGCCAATCGTCAGGCATCGGCGTGCGGTTATTGCCCAAGCTTACGAAGCTGGGGTCGGCTGCATGGCCCGTCAGGTTGTAATAATAGCCTGCGTGATGGTCATTCGTATTCACGGTCGAACAGATCGAGCGCACGACCGCCAGCCGATGGGCCTGCCGGGCGACGAGCGGCAGGTGTTCGCTCAGTTGCATGCCCTGCGCGCTGGTATCGATCGGCTCGAAAGGGCCTCGATATTCGCGCGGGGCCAGGGGCTTGAGGTCCCACATGTCGATGTGCGACGCCCCGCCGCAGAGGAAAAACAAGATCGTGCTCTTGGCCTTGCCTGGGCGCGCTCGGCCTGAGGCGCCCGCCGCCGCCAGGGCGGGAGCGCCAAAGCGAAAACCGGCAAAGCCAATGCCGGAAGCCACGAGGAATGCACGGCGAGAAACAGGCGATTCGTGGGGGCGGGTATTCACGGCGCAGCCTCGCGGAGCGAACAAGAATGATGTCCGCCGCCCATTTTAATTTCCTTCCGTCGCACCAATCAAGAGAAGTCGATGCGATGCCGCGGTTCAGCCGGCGAGCCGGGAGATCCGGTTATTCGGCAGCGTCGCGTCGACCTCGGCGGGACGATAGCGATACTGCATCAAATATGCGTCCTCGGTCGTGTCCTCATAGAAGTCTCGCAGGACCGAGACGGCGCGAAAATTCTGGGCGCGGAAAAAGAGCTGGGCGTCCAGGTTGGTCTCGCGCACCTCGAGCAGGATCCGACTGCGTCGCTGATTGGAAAGCTTCGCGACGAGTTTCTCGATCATCCGCTGGCCGATGCCGAGCCGGCGATGGTCCGGGTGTACGGCGAAGTTCAAGACGTGGAGACGCGTCTTGTGCAACTCGTAAATCATGAACCCGACGACTTTGTCTTCGCAGTCGGCCACCATGCCGATGCAGTTCCGTTGCCGCAGGCAGCGGATGAAGTCGTCTTCAGACCAGGGAAACTCGAAGCACGAGCTTTCGATATCCAGGACTTCGGGCATGTCTCGCCGGATCATCCAGCGAATATGGACTCGCACATTCTCGCGCTGATGAGAACTCATCGAGGCCTCCTTCCTTGTCGGCCGTACCTTGCCCGCTACGCTTCTCTCCGCTCGGACGCGTGCGGGTGCGGTACACTAACAAAAGCTCCATGAGGCGCCAAGACGAACTCCCATGCGCTTCGGTTATCGAGAAACGGCGGCAAGCGTCTTCGCCGCCTGTCTTTCCAGGCTTTCTCAGCCTTTCAGCACGCCGAAGGAAACGATGGATGAGCCCGGCTCGGGCATCGAATGCACGGGGCGGCGGAAGCCGGCGGTCAGGCTAACGAGGATCAGCAGCCAGCCCAAAGCGCTGGGAGACAGCCATAGCCACCAGGCCAGGCCGACGACGACGCCGGCAACCGAGGGCCAGCGACGCACAAACTCGACCGCGACGCCTCTGCGCATCACCGAGCTGACGAGCAGCGTGGCCAGCGCGAGGCCGAGGGCGGCGCCAAAGCGGCGCAGCCAACCCGACTCGCCCGTCCAGGCGTACTGCAACTGCGGAACCGGCTCGTCGCGCTGAATGAGAAACCGCGTGACCGAACCGCCGTCCGCGTGCGCTTGCTCACAGAGTTCGGCGAAACGGTCCGGCAGCGGGCGTTGGGCTTGGATCTGCCGCACCAAGGCGGTCATATCCAGGCTCTTGGCGACCTCGCTCCATTCCGCCTCGATGCTTTTGGACTCATCTTCGGCGGACTGCCTGTCGGCTCCTCGCGGGGCTCTTTTTAGCGCGTCTTGCAGCAGCGCCAGTCGCCGGGCCCAGGCCCGGCGCCAGCTTTCCAATTCGGCCGACGGCGTGGTCGCCGCAGCGTCGCTGGAAAGGTTATCGGCCAGCGCCGCCATGCTGCGAAGCCGAAAGCGTTCGCTCTCGAAAGCGTCGATAACGATCGCCGATTTCCCGACCTCGACGCACTCCCAACCGGGCGGAGCGTAGACGGTCCAGAGCGTTTGTTCGACGGGCAGATCGCCCAATTCGGGCGCCGGCGGTTTGACCCGCGCCCACCATTGCGCGACATCGCGAAGCGGCCCCGAGGCGATGACCTTGACGCGCAGCGGCATCCGATTCGCCCCCAGCGGCAACTGCCAGTCTCCATGTTCGGCAGGCAACGGCGTGACCGGACGCCCAGCCACCGACAACTGCGCAAGTTGCCACTTCGGAGGCAGGCGCAACGGGCAGAAAGAGAGTCCCATCGGTTCCAGGTCGAAGGTGGCGGCGACCTGGGCGGACGCATCGGCGCGCCAGCTCAGTTGGTAATCGGCGAGGCGCACTCTCGCCATGTCGGCGGAACGCTGCACCGCGGTTAGCACCGCCTGCGGCTGTTCGCCCACGATGCGATAAGTCTCGTAGGCCTCCGGCGACACCGACGGCGCGGCGAACCCTTCAGGCAGCTCGGCCGGAATCAGACGCGTGGTCTCCCAGGTCACCTGCTCGACGCCCACCTGAGTCGGCAACACGACAAACCGCTCCTCGCTGCCGGAGACCAACGGGCGAATGTCCGGCACCATGACTTGGGTGCTGTCGTCCGCGATCGCCAGCGGCGAGCCGATCGAGAACCGGTGACGGCCTTCCGTCAACGCCACGCGCGGCCGCACGAGCAGGCGGCGTCGTCCGGTCGCCATATCATTGACCACGGCGACCGAAGCAGCAGGCGTCGAATTGCCGAACGGTCCGATCCATTCCGGCGGAATATCGAACCGCAGCATGTCGACAACGCCGCGCTCGACGTTCAACCGGCGCTCGACCACGGCGTACCAGCGCTGGTCTTCGTACTCCAGAAACGTGACCTGCACGCCGTTGACGACGGGCTCGTTGGCGCTCACGGAAATCCGGGCGGAGAAGGCGCGGGCCTCGGCCGCCAGCGTGACGACCGGGCGGCCGAAGCGCTCGGGCGGATTCTCCCAGACCGGGTCGGAGGCCTCGCGCATTGCTTTGCGGTCTTCGACGGCGACCAGGACGGCCGGTTGACGGAAGATCTGCACCAGGTTCGCTTCCGGCAACGGGTCGGTCCCCTCGATGCGAATTGTCGGCAGCGGAAACTCCCCGCTGCTCGGCGTGGGCAGGCGGCCGCGCAGAGAAAGCCGTTGAGAACCGGTCGTCCGCGATTGGAGAAAGACGTTCAGCATCCCCTCGTCGTCGCGGGCCCAGCGCTGTACTCGCTCCATGCCGTCGGCTCGCAGTGAGACGGAATCGATCTCCAACGCCGGGGGTATCAACAGCCGGTGCTGGAAGCAATAGCCGGCGATCGTCATCAGCTCGGCGTCGAAATGCACCTGGGCCGAGCCATGTTCGAAACTCAACGCCAGTGCCTGTTTGACCGTGGTGCGGGGCTCCCGGGGACGGGTCGCCAGGTTCCAGGCGGCGTCTTCTGCAGACAACTGGTACGCCAAAAACGGCGCGGCGTCGTGCTTGCCCCAGCGCGAGGTGAAGTCGGCGACGTCAACTCGCTCCAGTTTCTCGTCGCCCTGGATCTCCACCTCCAGTCCTGGATCGACCGAAATGGCCAGCCAGCGCCGCTGCGAATGGGCTCCGAGCGGCTCCAGCTTCGGCAGGCGAATGTTGCCGATTCCGGACGTCTCCGTCAGCAACATCGAGATGGCCAGCGTGAGCTGCTGTTCAATCGGCTGGCTCAGCTCCAACTGAATTGTCTGAGGACTGTCGGCCATGTCGCTGAGGCCGGGCAAGC
>DASZUP010000013.1:0-5387 GCA_035547635.1 Pirellulales bacterium | reverse complement strand
ATTCCAGAGCCTGGTCGACGAGGGGGAACATGCGAGAATTTGAGCAAATTTTCCGCCGGGTGTCGATTGGTCGAGCGGCCGTTCGATCTAGAGTCGGACGCAAAACGAACTCAATCCAACTTTCAAGGAGACCGATCATGGTAACGCTCAACGACAAACAGAACGGCGAATTTGGCGACGACCTGCAGCACGTGATTGAACCGCTTGCCAACTACATCTGTGCTACCGAACGGCCGAGATCGTCGCTGAAGCTGGCCCTGGCGGCCCTGATCCGCCAAATTGACCAGACGAACCAGAGCGCAACGGCCCAAGTCGCCCTGACTCTGGATAGGAGAATTGCGGCCCGCGCTTGACGCAGCCGTCACGCCAAAAGAAATTTTCCGGACAATGTCGATTTGGCCGTTCGCCGTTCGACTAGCTATTGAACCACGGTCAGGAAGTATTTTCACAGGCAACGGTTCCTGGAGCACCACGATGAAATACATGTTGCTGGTCTATATGGATGAGCAGGCCATGAACGATTCCGAGCGGGAGCAGTGCTATACGGACTCAGTCCGGTTGACGCACGACCTCCACGCCAAGAGGCAATTCGTGGCCGCCAGCCCGCTGCAACCGGTGGCGACGGCCACGAGCGTGCAGGTTCGCGAAGGGAAGGCCATCGTTACCGACGGACCATTCGCCGAAACCCGCGAGCAACTCGGCGGCTTCTACATCGTTGACGCCCAAGATCTCGACGAAGCGCTTGGCATCGCGGCGCGGATTCCGCCGGCGAGTAAAGGAACCATTGAGGTCCGTCCGATCATGGAGATTCCCGGCTTGCCTGTGGTCGGCAACTGAACGACGACGGGCAGGCCGTACATCGCCGGCAAGCAAGAGCGCAACAGCTTGAACAAGATCACCCCGTTTCTATGGTTCAACGGCAACGCCGAAGAAGCCGCAGAATTCTACGTCTCCATTTTCAAGAACTCGAACGAGGAGCTTTCTCATGTCTCAACCCATTCCCGCAGGCCGCGAGGGCCTGATTCCGCATTTGAAGTGCGATCGCTGCGCCGAGGCGATTGAGTTTTACAAGCAGGCGTTCGGCGCCGAAGAGATCTGCCGCATGCCGGCGCCTGACGGCAAGCGGATCATGCACGCGGAGATCCACATCGGCGGCCGCTCGGTGTTTCTCGCCGACGACTTCCCCGAGTACTGCGGCGGAAAGGCATCGTCGCCCGCCGCGCTCGGCGGCACGCCGGTCACCATCCACCGCTATGTCGATAATTGCGACGTCGCAATCCAGCGGGCCGCCGACGCCGGCGCGACCGTGATGATGCCGGCCCAGGACATGTTCTGGGGCGATCGCTACGGCGTGGTGACCGACCCGTTCGGCCACGTCTGGTCGCTGGCCACGCATCTCCGCGACCTTTCGGCCGCCGAGATGGCCGAAGCCGCGCAGGCCGCCTTCGCCAAGGCGTAACGAAGGCGCCTGATCGCGAGGGCGGTTTTACGGCGGCGGGCCGCGCTGCGCACTGCAGCGCGACCGCCCGCCGCGGTCGCTGCTTGACAAGGCGGCGACAACAAGTAAAACGCTGCTGTCCTTCTCGCGGGCGCGACGCCGCCAAAACGGCGCCGCAAGCCCGCTGACGATCGACGGAATTCTTTTGGTTGGGTCGCCTCCGATCCACTTTCTGGCAGCGGCATCGATTGTCAGTTTCAGGGGTCAGGCCTGAAGCGGCGGCATCAGGGGACATGTCATGCAGCGGGATGAGTTGCTACGCACCTTCGGCATTTTGCCCCAGCAGCGGCTTCCCCCGGACGCCCCAGTTCGATCCCGGTTGACGACCGGCAACATCATTGGGCAATGGATCGCATTCGTGCTGTTCGGCGCGTGCCCCATCCTGTTGGGCCTGCTGCTGCTGGCCGTCGTGCCTGTGCTGACGGTCAGACTAGGCCTGGGCGGATTCTTTTGCGCGCTGGGCCTGATTCTCGGCCTGCTGATCGCTCGGGACGTCAACGAATGGGTGGAACTCGACGGCGATGTGCTCCGCTGGAAACACCTGTTCACGCGACAAGTCCATGAGCGGCCCGTTCGCGAGATCGAGGCGATTGTGACGCTGACGCTCGCGCTCCGCACCGCGGCAGTCCGCATTTCCGAAGGGATCTTCGGCCGCATCAAAGGCTTTGAATTCCGCTTTCCCGATTTGAAGCAGGGCGTCAGGGTTTTCCGCGCCGATCCAAGCATGACCCATGTCAGGGAGTTGCTGGAAGGCGTGGTGGCCAAGCTGCATGAGTATGGAGAAGTGGCGCCGGAAATTGTTGATTTCGAAGGCACGCCCCTGGTCCGTCGGCTAACTCTGAAGCGGGACTGAGACCGCATGGGCCCTTGCGCCGCTTCCATGCTCTAAGTCCGGCGAAATTCCCTGCGGGAGCGCCCTTTATCAGCCAGGCGGGAAGTTCCCCGGGCCGCCGGGCAACGCCGAGTTAAAGAACATGCGCGAGAGCGACCGTGCCCTGGCCAGCAAGCCGGGTGAATGCCGCCGAAGCGGTCTGCGTGTTCCCGTCGGCCCTCGCGTGAATTAAGCTGGTCCGCAGCAAGACCCGCACCTTGATTCCGGCCGACGGAGATCGCACCTATGCCGCAGATGGAAATTCGCTGGCGCCTGGCTGCCGGCTTCGCGCTCGCGCTGCTCGTCGCCTCAGCGGGCGTGGCCCGCTCGCAAGGCCTGGACCACGTCAAGGCGAACTACACGAAGTACGAGTACCGCATTCCGATGCGGGACGGCAAGCGGCTGTTTACCGCCGTCTACGTGCCGAAGGACGAATCGCAAACCTACCCTATCTTGCTGACTCGCACTCCGTACAACGTCAAGCCGTACGGCGTCGACCAGTACAAGAGCGATCTCGGCCCTTCGCCCCTGTTCGGCGAAGCGGGCTATATCTTCGCTTATCAAGACGTTCGCGGGCGGTGGATGTCTGAAGGCGAATTCGTCAACATGCGGCCTTACCTGCCGGAGAAGAACGGTCCGACCGACATCGATGAGAATTCCGACACGTGGGATACCATCGAATGGCTGACCCGGCACGTAAAGAACCACAACGGCAAGGTCGGCATGTGGGGCATTTCATACCCGGGCTTCTATACGGCGGCCGGCATGATCGACGCTCATCCGGCCCTCAAGGCGGCTTCTCCGCAAGCGCCGGTGACGGATTGGTTCGTGGGCGATGACTGGCACCATAATGGCGCCTTGTTCCTGGCGCACATGTTCAACTTCATGGCGAAGTTCGGCCATCCCCGGCCGGAGCCGACCAAGAATTTCCCCATGCAGTTCGATCACGAAACGCCCGACGGCTACGACTTTTTCCTGCGCCTGGGCGTGCTGCCTGAAGCCAATCCGAAATACTTCAAGGACCAGGTGGCCTTCTGGAACGAGGCCATGCAGCACGGCTCCTACGACGATTTCTGGAAAGCTCGCAACATCCGGCCGCATTTGAAGAACATCCGCCCGGCGGTGATGACCGTCGGCGGTTGGTTCGACGCCGAGAACCTGTTCGGCGCGCTCGAGACATACAAGCAGGTGGAGAAGAGCAGTCCGGATGCAAGCACTGTGCTGGTGATGGGGCCCTGGCGGCATGGCGGCTGGAGCAGCAACGACGGCTCGACCTTCGCCGACGTGCCGCTGAACTCCAAGACGAGCGCGTTCTATCGCTCGCAGATCGAATTTCCTTTCTTTGAATTCCACCTGAAGGGCCAGGGCGAGCTGAAAACCCCGGAGGCCTGGGTCTTTGAGATGGGCCGAAACCAGTGGCGGCGGCACGAGCGCTGGCCGCCGGCCGCCATGCAGCCGAAGCCGATCTACTTCCGCGCCGGCGGCCGGCTCTCTTTCGAGGCGCCGGCTGAAGCGGAAGCGACTGCGGAAAAGACCTTCGACGAATACCTCAGCGATCCCAACCGGCCTGTCCCGTTCATTGACAAGATCACGAACGCCATGGTTCCGGAATACATGGGGGCTGACCAGCGGTTCGCCTCGCGCCGGCCCGACGTGCTGGTCTACCAGACCGACATTCTAGAGGAAGACGTGACCCTCGCCGGCCCGCTGCAGGCGGAACTGCACGTATCGACGAGCGGGACCGACAGCGATTGGGTCGTCAAGCTGGTGGACGTTTATCCCGACGACTACCCCGATCCGAAGCCCAACCCGACGGCCGTTCGGATGGGCGGCTACCAGCAACTCGTCCGCGGCGACGTGATGCGAGGCAAATTCCGCAACAGCCTGGAACATGCCGAGCCGTTTACTCCCGGCGAGCCGGCCGAGGTCCGCTTTACTCTGCAGGACTGTTATCATACGTTCCGTAGCGGGCACCGGATCATGATCCAGGTGCAGAGCAGTTGGTTTCCGCTGGTCGATCGCAATCCCCAGAAGTTCGTTGACATCTATCACGCCCAAGAGGCTGATTTTCAGTCTGCCATCCAGCGAGTTTACCGTTCGGGCAAGCTCAGCTCGCGCGTCGTGTTGCCGATCCTGCCTTAAGTCATCTTTCAAACTCCCTTACCCGATCGGGGCCGTTCGCTTTCGAGACTGAAATGAAATACCTCGCGTCCGCCTCCCTCCTGCTGTTTGCCGCGACTTGCTTTGCTGAAGAACCGAAGCCAGCCGCGGCGCCCGCCCAAGGGCGACGAATTGCGCTTTGGAACAATCACGCCCCGCTCGGCGACGGGCGGTTCGAGCAGGCCGAAGCCTGGATCACCGTGCATCGGCCGGCGCAGGGCAATGGGGCCGCCGCGGTCATCTGCCCGGGCGGCGGCTACGGCGGATTGGTGACCGGCGCGGAAGGGCACGGCATCGCCGAGTGGCTCAATCGCCATGGCATGGTCGGCGTGGTGCTCGAGTATCGCCTGCCCGCCGGCCGATCGTTCGTGCCGCTGCTCGACGCCCACCGCGCGCTGCGCACCGTGCGCGCCGGCGCCAAGGACTGGGGCGTCGATCCAGCGCGGATCGGCATCATCGGCTTCTCGGCCGGCGGCCACCTGGCATCAACGGCCGGAACGCACTTCGACGAGGGTGATGCGAAAGCCGCCGACGCCGTCGAGCGCGTCAGTTGCCGGCCCGACTTTCTGATCCTGGTCTACCCGGTCGTGACGATGGGCGACAAGACGCACCAGGGTTCCAGAAACAACCTGCTCGGAAAGGCGCCGTCGTCCGCGCTCGTCGAGCTCTTCTCGAACGAAAAGCAGGTCACCGGCCGCACGCCGCCGGCCTTTTTGGCGCACGCCCTGGACGATAAGGCCGTGCCCGCGGACAACAGCAAAGCCTTCTACCAGGCGCTGCAGGCTGCGAAGGTTCCGGCCAGGTATTTGGAGCTGCCTTCGGGTGGGCACGGCCTGAACGGCTACAAGGGACCGATGT
>DASZUP010000012.1:0-2347 GCA_035547635.1 Pirellulales bacterium | reverse complement strand
TCTCACCGCCGTTGCGGTGAAGCCGTTGGCGCAAACCTCTCTCTCTGCTCCGGTGGGCGCAAGGCGACTTCGCAGTTTTCTGCGTCAAAGCGCTAAATCGCCGATTTCCCAGCGCTCGCCCGACGATTCTGTAACTGAACGGCAGGCGGTTTTATCGGGCCTCATGAGAGGTTCGACCCTGACCGGGCACGGAACCGCCCGGCAAGCCGACCTCGCGAGCGAGCGAACGGAGTCTGAAGCAATGCGATCCACGTGCTTTCTCACGCTAGCGGCATGCTTGCTGCTAAAACCCCTCGGGGTCCAAGCTCAATCGAACGCGAGCGGCGGCCCTCAGTTGCTGCCGATTCCTTCGACGACCAGCCGCCCTTTAGGCTCTTATCCGTCTGGCGACGACTTCCGCCCCGGACGCGCGGCCGGCTACGGCGCGCAACCGACCGGCTGGCAGCGAGGCGCTCCTGGCCCGATTCAATCCGGTCCCGGCGGAATCGCGTCGCCGGCCGGCAACGGCAATATTTGGAGCGAACCGATCGGCACGCCTCCGGCCGACGACATTTGGGGCGAGCCGGGGGTTCCGACTCCCGCCAACGCACAAGGGGGCGACATCAGCTTGGGCTGTCCGAGTTGCGGAGAGAACGGCTGCAACAGTTGCGGCAGCCCGTTCGCCAACGCGCTGGCGGCGCCGCCGATCGCCCCGATCGCGCTGCCTTGGGGCGGCGTTGCGCGACCGGGCATGTGGTTCGGCTCGCTGGCCGGCATGGTCATGACCCGCGACAACCCCAACAAGTATTGGACCAGCTTCAACGTCAACAACGCCTACCAGCAAACGCTCAACACGCAGGATGCCGCGGCGAACTGGGCGGGGGGCGGCCAGGTAATGTTCGGCCGCTGGTTTGGCTGCTCCTGCAATCCGATGTACGGACCGGCGTGCGGTGCGCAGTTCGTTTACTGGGGCGTTGGGCCGATGACCGGCTCGGCCAGCATCGTCAGCCCCACCAACTCCTGGAACACGCCGATCGACTTGGGCTTCGTCCAAATCGGCCAGAACCCGGCCACCGACTACTTCGATAATGCCCACATCCACCGCGTGTCGCGAAACAATTGGTTCCAGAACTTCGAAATCAACGCCCTGCGCCGCGTCGCCTACGGACCAGGCGGACTGATGTTCACCGGCGTGGCCGGCGCCCGCTACTTCCGCTTCCGCGACAGCCTGAGCTTCGCCTCGGTGATGGGCGGCCACAACTTCGGCGACGACGGCGGCGCCGACGAAGCGTACTACGACACCAGCGTCACCAACAACCTGATGGGCTTCCAGTTGGGCGGCCGCGTTGACTACTTCGTGATGCCCCGGGTGCGGCTCTTCGCCCAGCCCATGTTCGGCATCTTCGGCAATCACGCCACGATCAACGCCAATGTATACTCGGGCAACGGCCTGCAAGGCAACGTGCAGAACATCTTCGACCCGACCGTCACTTCGCCGTTCCAGGTGAATGCCAGCAAGAACCGGGTGGCGCTGATGGGGCAGATCGATCTAGGGACGAATTTCCAGATCACGCCGAGATTCAGCGCCTTTGCCGCCTACCGCGTGATGGCGGTCAGCCGCGTGGCCTTGGCCGACAACCAGATTCCGCCGTTCCTCGTCGATCAAGCGGCGATCCGCGACATCCAGATGAACGGCAACCTGGTGCTGCACGGCGTCATCATGGGCGGCATGTTCAACTACTAGGCCAGTCAACAGCTAGGCCGATTCAAGTCTGAGTTGATAGGCGAGGGCGGCTGGCGGCAGAGCGAAGCGATGCCCCAGCGAACTGGGGCTTCGCCTAGGCTCAGCCGCCAGCCACCCGACTGTCAGAAGGGCTTTGAAGAGGCGACTAGACGATGATCTCGGTCAAAGCCCGGAATTCTGGGTCGGACCGGATCGGATCGAAGTCGGACTCTTCGTGGATCCGTTCTCTGAAATCCGGGTCCATGGCGATCGCCCGCGAGAGATAGGTCAACGCCTGGTCCTTCTTGCCCGCCAGGCTCCAGTAACAGGCCAAATTATAGGGGACCACCGCCTCGTCGGGCGCCACCTCTTCGGCGCGCTCCAGCGCCTCGATGGCCAGGTCCAACCGACCGGTGCGTTTTTGGCACCAACCGAGCGCCAGCCAAATCCGCAGATTGCTGGGCTGTAAGTCGGCCGCTTGCTCCAGCGGCGCAATGGCTTCGTTATAGCGCTCGAGCGCACGCAAGGCCTCGCCGGTCAGGTAAAGTTGCTGGCCGCGAAAGGTGCCCGGCTCCTTGATGCGATCGAGCGCTTCCAACGCGGCCTGCGGCATATCTATTTCAAGATAGCCTTCGACCTCGCGTA
>DASZUP010000011.1:0-13645 GCA_035547635.1 Pirellulales bacterium | reverse complement strand
GAGCTGGCGGAATGACGTTCCTCCAGATCACTCCGGCGGGATTTCTTTGCCGTGAGGATCAATGTCAGGGCGGGCCAGTTCGCTGGCCAGGCGCTCCTGGAGTTTGGGACCGATATAGTGCTCCACGCGCTCGGCCGGTTCGTGGAGATGATCGAGAGGCAAGTCAAAATGTTCGCCGAGATAGGCTTCCCACAAGCGGTGTGAACGGACCAGAGATTGCGCCGCGCGGCGGCCTTCGTCAGTCAAATGCACCAGGCCGTCGCCCGTTCGGACAACGGAGCCGCCGCGTTGCAGCCGCCACAACGCCAGACGGGCGATCCAGCCGCCGCCGCTGGCCTGCGAACAAACCGACCAGTCGGCGCCCAAGGTCTGGCGCGCACCTTCGCCGACTGCCGAGGCGTGCTGACGTTCTTCGGCCCGGTAGACGATGGCGATGATATCTTCGGCGACAATCCGCATGCTCAGATTCAAACGGCGCCAGGTGCGGCTGACCAGCCCATGCCGCGGAGCAAAACAGGCGGCCAATGCGAACTCCGCGCCCAGGACCGCAGCCAGCATGCCCGCGACCACGGTGTTCAGCCAGACGGCGCACAGGTATCCCAACGCGGCTGCAATCAGGGCAATGGCAACGGACAGCAGCAGCATGACGCCGAAGCGATCGGTCAATAAGTGTGCAGCGGCGGCAGGCACGATCAGCATCGCCACCACGAGCGGCGAGCCGGCCACATTGAAGGCGGACACGCTCACAACCGCCACCATGGCCATCAGCAGGTAATGGACAATCGCCGCGCTCAGCCCCATGGCCGTGGCCAGGGCCGGATCGAACGAGGCCAGCTTGAGTTCCTTCCAAAACACCGCGACGAACAGCAGCGTGGCGGCAAGCGTGGCCAGCGGCGGCAAAAACGCCGTGGGCACGGAGACGCCGCCAATCCGGACATTGGCCAATACGACTTGCTCGATTCGCCCGTAGAGCACGCAATCCGGATCGAGGTCGACCCGTCCGGAAGCGAGCCGAGCGATCATCACGACGCCCAAAGCGAACAGCGACGTGTAGACCACGCCCATGCTGGCGTCTTCCGGCACGTTGCCGGTGCTTTGCACGGCCTCGGTAAACAAGGCGGTCAGCAGCCCGGCGACCACGGCGCCGATAAACATCGGCAGCGTCGAGGTGGTTCCGCCCAGCCAGAACGCCGCCGCAATGCCGGGCAAGATGGCGTGGCTGATTGCGTCGCCCAGCAGGCTCATTCGCCGTAGCACGAGGTAACAGCCCAAGATCGCACAAGATGCGCTGGAGACCGCGGCCACGGCAATCGTCCAGCCGGCCTGACTCCAATCGATCGGGATCAGTTCAAAGCCGTTCACGGCGCCGCCTCCGAGGCCTGTTGCGATTGTGTCGGCAACCGGCCCTCGGCGGCCAGGCGGGCTTCGAGCGATTCAACCAGCTCGCGAGGCAAACGTTCGTCGGCATTCTCGACGTCGAGTTCCCCGAAGCTGCCGTGCTGATCTGCGTATTCGACAAGAAATAAATGCCACAGCCGATGCCCTCTCGCGATCCGCGCAGCGACGTTTAACCCCGCTTCGGTCAACCGCAATTTGTCGGCGGGTTCCATAGAAATCCAACCGTGACTAGCGGCTCGCCGCACGACGCCGGGCGAGAGAGACGAGCGTCGCAGGACCTCGCCTGCCGGCACGGCGACGCGGTTGGGCAGCGAGGATTCGCTTAAGTCGTAAAGGCGCCGCAACAGCGACTGCATTTCCAGTCGGCGGCGGAAGCGACGCTGGGCCAGGCGCCTTGCCAGACCGCCGCGACGCCGGGCGAACAACGCCGAGAATAGAAACGCGGTTGCGCCGGCCAGCACGATCGTCGGACCGGTAGGCAGCCCGCTGAATTGCGCGCTGAGCAGAGTTCCGCACGCGGCCGTGATTCCGCCCAACAACGACGACAGGACGAGCATCACGCCGAGCCGTTCCGTCCAGAACCTTGCGGCGGCGGCGGGCAGAATCAACATCGCTGCAATCAGCAAAGCCCCTGCCGCCGGCAGGCCGACTACCACGGTGATGGCGATCAGACCCATCAGCAACAAGTCGAGTTTGCCGGCCGGCCAGCCTTGCACGCGGGCAAAGCCCATGTCGAACGCGACGAGCTTGAATTCTTTGTACAGCAGCAGCACCACGACCAGGCAGAGTGCGGCCACTCCGGCGATCCACCACAAATCGGCGATCCGCATGGTGGCTGCGCTGCCGAAGATATACGAATCGAGCCCGGCCCGGCTGCCGCTCGCCGAGCGGTTCTGGATCATGCGGCTAAGCGCCAACCCGATGCCGAAGAACACGCTGAGGACGATGCCGATCGCCGCATCTTCCTTAGTCCGCGTCGAACGGCGCAGAGCGACGATCAACCCCACGCCAATAATGCCGGAGACAAAGGCGCCGACCAGCATGGCCGGCAGACTGCGCCGATCGAGAATCAAGAAGGCGACGCAGAGCCCCGGCAGCGCAGCATGCGCCAGGGCGTCTCCCAGCAGAGCTCGGCGGCGCAAGACGGCAAAACTGCCGACCAGACCGGCGCTGGCGCCCAATAGGCTGGCGCCGGCCAGCACGACCGCGGTGTTGTAGGCGATCATCGGCTGCGTTCTCGCGCGGCGAGCGCATCGGCCGCGTCGTCCAGAATGTCCAACCGCCCGCCGTAGGTCTTTTGCAGGTTCTCGCGAGTGAACACTTCGGCGGTCGGACCGCTGGCTACCAACCGCATGTTCAGCAGGACGACTTGCTCGTAGTACTCAATGACGGTCCGCAGGTCGTGGTGGACGACCAACACGGTTTTGCCCTGGCTGCGCAGTTCGCGGAGCAGCGAAAAGACGACCTGCTCGGTGGCCGCATCAACGCCGGCCATCGGCTCGTCCATAAAGTAAAGGTCGGCCCGCTGCGCCAAGGCCCGCGCCAGAAAGGTGCGCTGCTGTTGCCCGCCGGAGAGCTGGCCGATTTGCTGTCGAGCCAGGTCGGCCAGTCCGACGTGATCGAGGCATTGCATGGCCCACTCGCGCTCGCGGCGGCCGGGACGGCGGAACCAGCCGAGTTGGCCGTAAACGCCCATCAGCACGACATCGAGCACGCTGACCGGAAAGTCCCAGTCGACGCTTTCGCGCTGTGGCACATAGCCGATTCGCCGCCGCGCCTTCGCCATCGGCAATCCCAAGGCGGTCACATTGCCGCTGGCCAGAGGGACCAATCCCAAAATAGCTTTGATCAGCGTGCTCTTGCCGGCGCCGTTCGGTCCCACGATGCCGACCAGGCTGGGCGAGGCGATCGTCAAATCAACATCCCACAGTACCGGTCGATGATGGTAGGCCACCGTCACGTCATGCACGTCCAGCACTGGCGCGGCAGCGGCCCCGTCCGCCGCCGTCGCAGCCGAGCGTTGGTAATCCTGCATCGATTGAGACGTATGAATTGCCGTCATTCCAGGGCCTTTACCATTGCCTCGACGTTGTGCCGCACCATGCCGGCGTAGGTTCCCTCCGGAGTGCCGGGCTGTCCCATGGCATCGGAGAAAAGCTGCCCGCCAATTTCGACTTCGTGTCCGCGGGCGCGGCAGCCTTCCACCAGCGCTTCGATGTTGCGTTCGCTCACCGAGGTCTCGACGAACACGGCCTTGACGCCTCGGCGGCTGATGAACTCGACGAGGTCGTTGATCTGCTTGATGCCGGCTTCGGCCTGCGTGCTGATCCCTTGAATTGCTTTGACCTCCAGGTCGTAGGCGCGGCCAAAATAATGAAAGGCGTCGTGCGCCGTAACCAGCACTCGCCGCTCGGCCGGAATCTGGCCGATCCGCCGCCGGCATTCTTCGTGCAACTCGGTCAGTTCCGCCCGATACGCCTCGGCGCGCTTGCGGTACTCGTCCTTGTGCGGCGGATCAAATTCCGCCAGGGCGGATTCGATCGCATCGATGGTTTGGCGCCACAGCGAGACGTCGAACCAGACGTGCGGATCGTACAAATGCTCGCCGACCTGGAGCAATTTGTCCTTCGCGATGGCCTCGGCCACGGCCACTGTCGGCTTTTCTCGCCCCAAATGCTCGAGCACATCCGCCATCTTTCCTTCCAGGTGCAGGCCTGAATAGAAAATAATGTCGGCCCGACTGAGTTGGGAAACGTCGCCGGGCGAGGCCTTATACAGGTGCGGGTCAACCCCTTCTCCCATCAATTGCAAGACGTTTATCCGTTCGCCGCCAACACGTTTTGCGAGATCCGCCACCATGCCGGTCGTAGCGACCGCGTGAATCGGATACTCGCCTGCAAACTTTGCTGGCTCGTGCTTTGCGCCGGCGGCGCCGCGGCCCCCCACGTCGCTCGACCCGTTGCAGCCGAGAGTTAGCATCGCCATGCCCAGGCAGAGGGCGGCTCGGTGGAAAAAGCAGGAGCGGAGCACGAATTCAGTCCTAACGGTAACGCCGGCAGGGGATTTCGCAGGCTGGAAAGTTTTTTTGGGCAATCAAAATCATACTGGTTTCGCAGGCATAGGGTCAAGTCGGCGAGGAGCAAAGTCACTGCTAAGGGCCCAATGCTTCGCGCTGTTTGGAGTTACGGCGCTAGTCTGCAATCTACGGCGCCTCGACGTGCACCGGGCGGCCGGCGGCCGATTCGGCGATGGCGCCGCAAGCCAAATATGGGAAACAAAGCATCTAGCGAGCTGTCTTGTGCCGCGGGCTCTGACGCGTAAGAGTGTTTGGGCTCTCGCTTGATGCTCGCTTTACCGCCAGGCATCCAAGTTTTCTGCGGGCTTATGCATTATTCGGACTGGTGAATTTCGTGGTGATAAAGAGCCGCGACGCGATCGCCTGGAGGAGATAAGAAGCATACAAAGACTCGATAATTTGCGTTGAGCTGGTCGATATTTTCCACGGGGCAATAGCACTCGCTCGCTTAGCTCGCAGAATCAAACTCCAGCTTGGTAGGAGACCAACATTGCACACATCCACCGACAGAAGGGAATTGCACGCAGCCAAGGACGGCGCGAATCTCGAAGGCCCCAAACTTTCGCGAAACGCTGCAATTTTTGCCGCAGGCTTTGCTATCGGGTTGGTCGTATTGCACGTGACCGTCACGCGCCCCATGACGCGGGAGTTCGCCCGACTCCAGCATCAAGTGGGCAACTTGCAGCGCGGCGTGCAGAAACTTACCGGCCAGACGGAGCAGGCGGCAAAGACAAGCGAGTTGTTGGGGCTGTTGGCGGAACAAGGTCGGAAAGCGCGTGCGGCGACGGACGCGCTGGCCCAAATCGAATCTTTGCACTCGCAGCTCATCAAGGGACAAGACGCCACGGCCGAGGCGCGTTCGGCGTTGAGCTCTCTGTCGCAACTGCGACGCGACGCTCTCGACGCCAAGTCTGACAGCGGCGACGTGGCCTTGGCCTTGGAGCAACTGCAAAGCCTGGAAGACCGGCTGATCGGCCAATATCATTCCACCGTCAACGCTCACTGGACGTTGGATGAGTTGACCCGGTTGCGAGAGCAGGTCGAAAGCGAAGGCGCCCGCCTGGCCGCCGCTCGGCAGGCGCTGGAAGGGCTGATCGAGATTGAATCTCGCGCCTTGGCCGAAGGCGATCGCGCCGAGCAGGCCGCCGCGTCGGTCGTGCAGTGGGAGCGCCTTAACAATCGCCTGATTGAGGCGTCGGAGCAGACGGCCGAGGCCCGCGACGTCGGGGAGGAGCTGGTGGCCATCAAGGAAACGATCCTCTGCGGCGACGATGCGATGCATCGCCAAGACGCCCGCGAAGCGCTGAATGAACTGATCAAGATCCGCGAACGGTTGGATGGTCAGTCGCATAACGTCGCCGCCGCGCAAGTCGGGCTCGACGGATTGCTGACGCTGAAGGATCGCATCCTGGCTCGCACCGGGGATCTCGCCGACGCGGTCGAAACGCTGGAGCTGACGGGCGATCTGAACCGCCAGCTGCAGGACGCCATCCGCCGCTTCGACAACGTGCGACGCTGGCTGGTTGAGATCGTGACGCTGGAGCCGACCATCGAGCGGGCGGTTGGCGCACTCAAGCCGCTGGAGGAGCTTGCCAACCTGCGTCACCTCAGTCCGGTGGAATTGCGTCGTGCGGCCCGAGCCATTTCCGATGACCGCGCCGCCCGCTTTGCCAAGAAGCCGGCGGCCGCCGCGTCGGAACGGGCCGCGCCGGGTTCGGATTCGGCGGACGACGCAGACGCAGACACAGACGCGTCGGCAGCGGCGAATTCGAACGCGGAAGCAATTCCCTACCCTTGTGAGTCGGCCCGTCACGGTTGCGAAGCGCCCGCCCCCAGCTTCGAGAACGTGAACGAGGACGCCGGGGCGGAAGTGAGCCTGGACGAAATCTACAACGATTGATCCAGCAGACCGGGATTGCATCCGTTCGCGGAATCAGGCCGCCGGCGTCGATGGCGCCGGCGGCCTGCCTCGTTTTGATCGCATAACTTCACCTGGACTGCATCCCGGAGTAGGATGCGAGTTTTTCCCAGGCGCCGTGGAGATTGACGCAGGTGGATTTGCAACTGCAGGACAGCGTGGCCGCCGTGATTGGCGCCGCACAGGGAATCGGTCGCGCCATCGCCCAGGCCTTTGCCGAAGAAGGCGCCCGCTTGGCGCTGATCGACTTGAACCCGTCGGTTGCAGAACTGGCGCAGGAGTTGGAGCAACGCAACAGCCGGCAAGCGATTGGTTGCGCCGCCGATGTTTGCGAATACGCCGGGCTGCAGCGCGCCGCCCGCCAGACGCTCGACCGCTTTGGCCGGTTGGACCACGTTGTGTTCGCTGCGGGCGTCGGTTCAGGCAAATTCGGGTTTCCGTTCTGGAACCTGGAGCCCAGCGATTGGGAACGCATTTTGCGAGTCAACCTGATCGGCGCCGCCAACGCAGCGCACGCCTTCGCTCCGCCTTTGATTGAAGCCCGCCGAGGCAGCATGTTGTTTTTGTCCTCCGTCGCCGGGCAGATCGGCTCGCAGACGGATCCGCCGTACAGTGCGGCGAAAGCCGGCTTGATCAACTTTGCCCAGTGCGCCGCCAAAGACCTGGCGTCGTACGGCGTGCGCTGCAACTGCATCTGTCCCGGCATGATCAAGACGGCGCTGAACCGCTCCGTGTGGGCCGCCTGGAACGCGCAGCAAGCGGCCGACAAGCAGCAGACTTACGACGAATGGGCCGCGGAGAAAATCCAGCGCACCGTTCCCTTGGGCCGCTGGCAGGAGCCCGAGGACATTGCCGCGCTGGCCGTCTTCCTTGCGTCTGACAAAGCCAAGAACATCACCGGCCAGACCATGAACGTCGATGGCGGACAGGTAATGCACTGGTGAGCGGCGCCGACGAGCGAGAACGCGGATTGGGTCGCAGGCTGAATCCGATTGCGGCGAGGGGACCATGTCGGCCCTCAGCATGGACGGCTAAGTGCTCGAACCTGATCCGTGCGCGACCATCCGGCCATGTTTCACGCCGGCGGCGTCAGGCCGGCGGGCGGCCGGTCGCGCCGCAATGAATACAGCGCGAGCTCGGAAACGGCGCGGTTCAAGACGCGGTGCGGCTTGAGCGCGAACAGGGCCTGGCAGCCTTGATCGCAAGCCGCCCGGAAGGGCGCCTTGAAATGGCAGCCGGCGCAGAACGGAGAGTCGTCGTTGACAAGGGAGATCACCTCCGGAATATGACCGAACACGCAACTCCCTCGCGTCGGACCGCAAGCGACGATCGTCGTCACACCTATCGTTCCCGACAAGTGCGCGGGGCCGCTGTCATTACCGATCACCAGGGCAGAAAGGCTCATTAACGCGGCGACCTTGTTGATATCGAAGCCCCAGATAAATCGCGGCGTGTTTGTGAAGCGTTTGTCTTCGTTCGCCAGCACTACGAGGGGCGCGGCGTTCCGCGCCTTGAGCTGCCAGGCGAGATCGACCCAGTACGAGGCGGGCCAGGCGCGGCTCTCCCACAGCGTCTGAGGAAATAGCAGCACCAGATCGTCGGCCTCGGATTGTTGCTTGATATCCCGGGCCCAGGCCAGATCGTCGGGAGCGAGCTTGACCCGCGGCCGCAGGTAAGGCGTGTCGAGATTCAACAGCTCGCGAATGTAGTCGAGCCTGAGACGCAGGCCTCCTTCCTCGAGTTCCTGCTCATAGGCTTTGCCGACTTCGATGCTGCGCTCGCCGTCGGAGTGCTCGGCGACGTCCTGGCCCAACAACTTCAGCACCCTCAGATTGCCGCCTGAGGCGTAGAAGGAGATCGAGTCTGGCGATTCACGCGTGCCTTCGGCGATCCAGGCGAGCGAAACCATATCGCCTATGCCGATCAGATTCTTGCCAACTGTCGTATTGATTCGCGGCATGAGTCTTCCGCAGCAAGCTAACTCGATGTCGACCGCGCCGCGGGCCGGCCTCCGGTCGCGTTCTTAGCCAGTTCTTCCGCCACGCGGCCCAGCACTTCGTGCGGCTGCAATGCATAGAGCGCCTGACAGCCGATATCGCACGCCGGACGGTAGGGAGATTGGAAGTGACATCCGGCGCAGCCCGGCGGCCCGCTGGAGGTCAGCGACATAACGTCGGGCATGTGATGGAACGCGCACTCGGGACGCGTCGGCCCGCAAAGCGCAATCGTCGGCACGTTCATGGCGCCTGCCAGATGAGCGGCGCCGCTGTCGTTTACTACGACCAGCGATGACATGCTGATCAGCGCCGCGACTTTACAAATGTCGAACCCCCAAATCAATCGCGGGACGTTCTCCAATTGCGGGTCCGGGTCTTTGAGGACGACCAGCACCGAGATGTCGCGCGCCTTGAGCTGCCAGGAAAGCTCGACCCAGTAGCAATAGGGCCACTCGCGCGCTTTCCACAGCGTTTGAGGGAACAGCAGCACCAGGTTGTCGCCATGGTCCTGCTGCGTCTGCCGCGCCCATCGCAGGTCTTCCTCGGAGAAGTGAAACTTCGGCGGCCGATAGCCGGTCCGGATGCCGAGAAACTCGCGCAAGTAATCAACCCGCGGCTTGCGTCCTGCGTCTTCCACCTCGTTCTGATACGCCTGCCACAAGCCGATGCCTTTGTCGCCGGCGTCGTCGCTGACGTCTTGCCCCATCAGCTTCAGCAACTGGTAATTGCCCTCGCGCGTCGCATAGAAGGTGATCGGGTCGGCCGAATCTCGGGCGCCTTCGGCTAACCACGACAGGATCACCATGTCTCCGACAGCCTTATAGCCATCGGTCGTATTCAGCCTGGGCATCGCGTTCTGCGGCGTTTTCGCCGCCCTTCCTTCCTGATTCGCGGGGGCAACTTCCGACACGAACTTCTTCAGCTTCAAGATTTCGCTTCTTAACGTTTCAGCGCGGGTGATCCGGCGCACAGCAATGTCTTGTGAGCCGGGCGGCGGCCCGCCGGCTCAATCTATGTCGTCCACCTGTTCGTGCCAAGCAAGTGACATCGCGGTAGTTTGCCAGGACGCCGGGAATCTTCGCGGTTTCTGTTTCTGCTTTCCGTCGAGGCGTTAAACGGCCGACGAGAAGCGGCAATCGACGGCCCGTCAGCGTGACTGGCGCTAAGCGCTTGGCGCCCGCGCGCGACGGCCGAAGGCGGGCAGGCGCAATGGCCAACGCAATCGGGGCGGCGCTGGCGGCGCGGCGGCTGACGATGGAGCCCGGTTGAGCAAGGCCAGCGCCTGTGCCAACACGATGTCCGGCTTGAGCGAGTAAAGCGCCTGGCATCCTTCGTCACACGCCGCTCGAAACGGCGCCTTGAAGTGGCAGCCGGAACAGCCGGGCGTCTCGTCGGCGCTGGCCAGGGGCAGCACGTTCGGAATGTGGCCGAACACGCACGCTCCCCGCGTCGGTCCGCAGAGCGCAATGGTTCTGGCGCCGGCCGTACCTGCCAGATGGGCCGGGCCGCTGTCATTGCCGATGACCAGCGAAGCAATGCTCAATAGCGCGGCCAACCTGGCGAGATCGAATCCCCACATGTACGTGGGCGTATTCTTGAAGCGGTCGTCCTCATTCTGCAGCATGACGATTACGGAAATGCCGCCTTCCTTGAGCCGCCAGGCGAGATCAACCCAATAGCAACTCGGCCAGGCTCGGCTTTGCCAAAGCGTCTGAGGAAAGATCAGCGCGAGCCGCTCGCCATGGTTCTGTTTGACCTGGCGCGCCCAGGCAATCGCCTGCTGCGGAAGACGAAGGTGCGGCCGGCGGAACGCCTTCTCGACGCCGAGCGCTTCGCAGAGATAATCGAGCCTCAACCGGGCGCCCCCGTCTTCCAATTCCCGTTTATATGCCTCGCCGACCGTCATCCCTTGGTCGGTCGGGTCGTCGGTTACGTCCTGGCCCAGCATGTCCAAGAGCGAGTAATGACCGTCGCGTTTGGCGTAGAAGCTGAGGGGCGCCGGTCCGCCGCGAGCAGCTTCTGCAATCCAGGCGAGCGAGATCATATCGCCCAGCCCGCGGTAAGGTTCTGTCGTATCGACGCGCGGCATGTGTTGTCTTTTTAGAGGGTGATCTTGAAGGTTTAGAGCAGGGTTCCGACACGCCGTCGCGCCGAGACTCACCGCCGATGCACCGGGGCGCTCAGCCGCCGGCTCGCGAAGCGGAGAGGATGCGAGTGGTGCTCAAGCCAGGTTCAAGCGGCAGCGTGACGACCTGACCTCCCTGGCTGATGACAAACTCGGCGCCGGCGATCGGCTGGTTCGCATAGTCGCTGCCTTTCGCCAAGACGTCGGGCGCCAGGCAACGCACCAGTTGTTCGGGCCGCTCTTCATCGAAAATGACGATCAGGTCGACGCACGCCAGCCCGGCGAGCAAGGCGGCGCGATAGTCCTGCGAGATCACGGGCCGCGCGGGGCCTTTGTTAGCGCGCACGGAAAGATCGGAGTTCAAGCCGACCACCAGGAAGTCGCCCAGCGCCCGGGCCCGCTCCAAACAGGAAAGATGGCCGGCGTGCAGGATATCGAAGCAGCCGTTGGTGAAGACCACGCGCCGCCCCGCTTGTTTGGCGGCTTCGATCAGCTTCTGGGCTCCGGCCCAATCAACCAGCTTGTGCGACGCGCCGCGATGGACGGAATGGAGTTCTGCGGCGCTGACCACGTACGTGCCCGGCTTGCTGACGGCGATGCCGGCGGCCAGCACTGAAAGCTGGCAGGCCGGTCCGATCGGCCAATGATCCGCCAGGCACGCGGCCAGCACAGCCGCCACGGTGTCGCCGGCGCCCGTCACGTCGGCCACTTCGCGCGCTTTGGCGGGAATATGTTCGAGCTCCTCCCTGCCCGCCACCGTCATGCCTTCAGGGCCGCGCGTGACCACCATATAGTCGAGCGCCAAACGCTCTCGCAATTTAGCGGCAATCGCCGCCAGCTCTTGTTCGCTGCGGATCGGCCGCCCGACGGCCCGCTCGACCTCAAGTAGATTGGGCGCCAACAGAGTGGCACGGGCATAAGAAGAGAAGTCTTGCTTCTTGCCATCGACCAGGCAGGGCACGCCCGCCTGGCGACAGGACGCAATCACGCTGAGCAACACGTCCTCGGGCAGGGCTCCCTTGTCATAGTCGGCCAGTACGACGACGTCGTACTGAGCCAGTTCGGCCAACGCCTGTTCCTCCAACCTCGCCGCGCCTTCGCCGAATGCGTCCCGCGGCGACTCGTAATCCAACCGCGCCAATTGCTGATAGGCGCCGGCCACGATCCGTGTTTTGCACGTCGTCAGCACCGTCTCGTCGGTCAGCAGCTTATCGGTCATGCGCGGACATTGCTGCACAAGCTTTCGCAAAGTCTGGCCGTCGCGGTCGTCGCCCACGATTCCAGCCAGACTCACGCGGCAGCCCAGCGCGGCGAGTGAGGCGGCCACGTGCCCGGCGCCGCCAAGACAGCCGCTTTCGCGTTCGACTTTCATCACCGGGACAGGGGCTTCAGGCGAAATGCGATCGACGCGTCCTCCTACGCGTCGATCAAGCATCACGTCGCCAATGACGAGCGCTGAAATGCGGCCTTCAAAGTCTTGTACTGATCGGTCGTTCGAGCGGCGAACGCGATCGACGAGCGGGCCGTGGCCAGCCTGTTGCATGGGAAGGATAGTCATAGCAAGTCGGTCCCGTGGAACGTCCGTTGGTCTGCTTGATAGAAAAGACTCATTCACCGCGTACGGCGGCAACGCGGCTGGGCCCGAACCAATGCCCGAGCCCAGCCGGTTGCGCTGCAAGACGCCATAGGGCGGCGGCCCAAAACGGACTCGCCGCCGTCCTGACTACTCAACTCATGCGTTTCCTCCCGCATTGCCGTTGTTTCCGCCCGGCCCGTAGAAATACCGGTCAGAAGCCAGCAGAGTCGCAAGTGCGTTGAGGTCGTTGTCACTACCATTGTCGCCGCCGCCGTTGGAGCGGACGTTCCGCAGGTAGCCGTAGAACTCGTTCAACTTGTCTTGCGGTACAGTCGCGGCCGGGAAGAACAGCTTGACATAGCCGTCCCCCGTGACATCTGCCAGAGCGTAACTTCCTCCTTCCGGAGTGCCCGCCGGCGGGTTCGGCGCGTTGGGCGTGTTTGCTCCGTAGTCGCCGTCTGCCAGTCGGTGGATGCCTTCCTCGGTGAACAGGAAATCCCTGACGATACGATCGCGGGAATCCCCGTTTCCATTTCCGCCGTTGCCGTTCTGCGCAACGTTGTTGGCACGGTCGATCCAGTACGCCTCGCCGCCGGCATCCGGCGCACGGCCCATCAGATCGCGATACAAACCGGCAACAAACCCGGTGGGCGTGCCGCCGTTGCGGAGGTAGTACTCCTGAGAGCCGACGATCTGCACCAGGATTTGCAACAGACTGTTGTTCGCAGCCAACTCGTTGGTGAAGAACTGCATTCCGCCGGAGTCTGCCGCTCGTCCCAGGAAGTTCAGGTAGAGCGATTGCACGTAGTGCATCCGGTACTCTTGCGAGTGGAGGATGCCATTCACTACGTCCTGACGACTGGCCTGGCCGCTGGCGACCCTGTTGCTCCAGTAGTTGAAGCCGATCGGGTCAGCGTCGCGTCCGAGCAGTTCCCAGTACAGGTTGCGAACGAAAGTGGCCGCAGTTCCATCGCCCGGCATGCCGGCATCGTAATTGCCGCCGCCTATGCCAACGCCAGAGCCCGAGCCGGAACCGGAACTTGATCCCGACCCTGAACCACTTCCCGAACCCGAACCAGACCCAGACCCAGACCCTGAGCCGCTGCCGCTGCCCGATCCTGAGCCACTGCCACTACCGGAGCCACTACCGGAGCCACTGCCGGAACCACTACCGGAGCCGCTGCCGGAGCCACTACCGGAACCCGATCCAGAACCTGAGCCACTGCCAGAACCTGAACCGGAACCACTGCCAGAACCTGAACCCGAGCCGCTCCCGCTGCCTGAGCCTGAACCACTGCCGGAGCCAGAACCAGAACCCGAGCCGCTGCCGGAACCCGATCCAGAACCTGAGCCACTGCCAGAACCAGAACCCGAGCCGCTCCCGCTGCCCGAGCCGCTCCCGCTGCCGGAGCCCGACCCTGACCCACTGCCGGAACCAGACGCAGAACCTGAGCCGCTGCCGGAGCCCGATCCAGAACCTGAGCCACTGCCAGAACCTGAACCGGAACCACTGCCAGAACCTGAACCGGAACCACTGCCTGAACCGGAGCCGCTT
>DASZUP010000010.1:0-19050 GCA_035547635.1 Pirellulales bacterium | reverse complement strand
AGGCGGCCAGTCGCAACGGGCGCCTGGGGACCGGCGGCGCGGGCGCAGGACGGCAGCCGCCGGAGACGAGTAACTCGCCTTCGACGGTCTTGAGCCGCTCTATGAAAGCCTTGTAGCGAGTGTCGTTGACCAGCCCGATCGACAGCAGACCGAGACTGCATGCCAACCCCAGTGCGAGCCAGACTGGCTCGAACGGCCGTCCGGCGAGTCCCCAGCCAACGCCCCAGGGACTGAGCAGGTTGACGGCATGGTGCATTAAATAGTCGAGTTGCACGCCGTCGAGCGATGACGTTCCGTACAGGCGGGCCAATTGCCCGTCGACGTGATCGAGCAGATACCAGAGCTGCAGCAGGGCGGCGGCCAGCAGCCAACTGCCGACCGTGCCGCGGGCAAAAGCCAGGGCCGAAGCCAACGCAGTCAACGCGGCCAGGCACGTGGCGCCGTGCGCCGATACGCCCCAAGGCTGTACGATCCACGTGACGCGCAGCGCCATCGGCCGGCTGACCCGTCGCGCCATCCAATTGCCGCTGCGGCGGTGGTCAGGCTTCTGGCAGCGGCGCTCGAGTTCCGCCAGCGGTAAGCGCTTCATCGGCGGCGTTCCTCGCGCCAGATCGTTTGCCAACCGCCCCAGCGCCAGCCGACCAGCGCCACGGCGGACCAGACGGCACAGACGCTCGCTCCCTTCGCTGCCACCATCGGCAGGCTGCACTCGGCGCCCGGCCAGACCGCTTCCAGCGCCGCTGCCAGCCCGATCACGGGCGCCAGCGTGAGCAGCATGGCGGTTACATATCGCCGCCGTGCGGGCTGATCGATCTCGCGCCATAACGAGATGGCGACCGACAGCACGAAATACGCAACGTACGCGGTCGAAGTGGCAATCGCCACGCCGACCAGTCCGCGTCCGCTGACCAGCGCGGCATAGCTGCCCGCGGCGGCAAGCGCCAGCCCGACCAGCGCGGCGGCCAGCGTCCAGCGTTCGCGATACACGGCCGTCAGGCACTGGCTGGCCGGCAAGCTCAAGCCCAGCGCCACGGCGCCGGGGATCAGCCACAATGCCGGCGCCGCGCCGAGCCGATACGCGGGAAACAGGCGCCCCAGGACCGGCACGGCCGCGACCATCCCCAGCCCGGCGAGCAGCGACAAGGCGCACGCCTGCAGTTCGCTGGCTCTCGCGGCCAGCAGCGCCACGTGCCGATGATCGCCGCTCCGGCCAAACGATTCGCCGTAACGCGGCCCCATCGTCAGCGAAAGCATGTTGGCCAGACCGTAAAGTTGACCGCTCGCCAACAGCGACAAGGAATAACAACCGAGTTCATACTCGCGATCGCTCGAACAAAGCAGGATCATCAGTTTGTCGATCGACTGAAACAGCGCGGCCGCCGCGCCAGCCAGCAGCATCGGCCCGCCCAGGCCGATCAGCCGGACAATTTCTCGACGGTCCCAAGCCCAAGTCAACGGCTCGGCGCCGCGCCAGCGCAAGTAGCTCCAGGCGCCCAGCATGACGAGGAAGGTCCCGGCATAAAGACCGTTCAATCCCCATAGCCAGGCGGCGCCAGCGGCAACGGTCAACGTGGCCGCGGCTTCGAACAGCGAGAGTTGCGAGGCAACCGCAAACGCCTGTCGACAGCGCAGAATCGTGACATGAAACGTCACGTGCCGCTGGATCACGACCAGCACTGCCAAGGCCAGCAAGCCCATGCTCCAGACGTTTTGCCAAATTCCGCCGGCGGCGGCGCCAATCCACCAGGCGACTCCCGCGAGCAGCGCCGCGTAGACCAGGCTGCTGAGCGTGTTGACCGTAAACGCCAGATTCAATCCGCGCGAGGCCGCTGCGGATTCGCCTCGGCCGAGCGCAACGGTCAGCTCTCGCGCCGCCCCTTTACTGACGCCCAGATTGGCGTAGTTGGCGTAATTGAGAAACAGCTTGAGCCCTTGCCAGACTCCCATTTGGGCCGGGTCGAGCGCGAACCGCAGCAGCAGGCTGATCGCCACGCCCATCGCCTGGCAGCCGATGGTTGTGGCGCTGACCAGCAGCGAGTCGGCAAGCATTCTGCGCCAGCCCGAGACCGGCGCGGCAGAGGCTGAAGCGGCGACCGTCGGACTGGCATTCGCGCACACGGACATGGGCGATGGTTACCTATCAGCGGCGCCGGTTGCCGCGCAATCGTCGGCCGCCGGGCCGCCATTCAAGCCCGCGTTGAGAATCACATCGGCGACTTTCTCCACGGCCGCTCGGATGGGATTTCCCAACACCTCCTCGACATCCGCCGGCGATTTCCAACCACGCGCCAGCGCCTGCGCCACCAGCCGGTCCAGTTCCTGTTCGTCGCGAGCAGAGCCCAGCATGCCCCAACGTTCGGCAGGCAACACGTCGCCCGAGCCGGCGGGCAGCAATTGTACGACCGGGGCGCCCATCAAAGCGGCTTCGATGCCGGACGTCGAGGCGCAACTGAGCACGCAATCGCTTTCGGCCGTCAGGCGGTCCAAGTCGTCCGATCGCGTCACTTCGGCTTGCAAGCCGGGATGTCTCGCCACGACTTGCTGAAACGCCGCGTCGTCTCCGCAGCGCGGATGCAACTTGATCACCAGCCTGGCGCCGGCCACTTTGGCCGCCGCGGCGCAAGCCATGTCGAGCATCCGCTCGTGCGTTTGCCGCGTGAGATGAAACGTCGCGGTGTCCGGTCGGCCGTCTCGCGGCGGCATGGTGGCCAGCAGCAAAATGCGCGGAGACGCTTTACGTCCCGCGCGTCGCCTTCGCCAGCGCACCAGGCGTTCTTCGAATCGAGGCCAGCCGGTCAGATGAATTCGCTCGGCAGGAACGCCCCAGCGCAAGAGCTGTTCGCGCGTCGAGGCGCCCCAGGCGCAAAAGCAGTCGGCGGCCAACGGCGAGAAACCAAACGGCCCGCACGGGGCGCCATGTTGCACAACGGCCGAGCGCGCGCCATGCTGCCTTGCCAACGCTACGGCGGCCCGTTTCATGGGCGTGGCGTCTTCGTCCAGCAGCAGGCCCGTCGGCTGAACGGCGCGAAAGTGTTCGTCGATCTGTGCAACGAGCCGCGACTGCCGTCCGCCGAGGTGCGCCGCCTGCCTTGCCAGCCAGCGTTCGACGACGGGTCCGAGATCGACGCCCTGCACCGCCAGGCCGTCGGCGGCGCCGCCGTCGCTGAAGCGATCGGCTCGGCCCGCTCGGCGATCGCAAACCAACTGCTTCACGCCTTCGCGGCGCCAACGCCACCAGGAACGGACGGCGAAGTGTTCATAGAGCCACCATACCTGGCAGCCGCGATCCAGCAGCACCCGACAAACAGGATCGAGAACGTGAGGATTTCCGCAGATTACGATCCGGGGCTGGCCTTGCTCAGCCAGCGGCGTCGGGTCGAACAAATCGTCCGCTTGCGCCGCCCAGCGTCGCCAGGGGCGAAGACGCCTCGCCCGCGACGGCTCGACGGTTGGCGATGTTTGCCAACGAACATGAAATTCCGCCTGGCGTTCGGCGGCAAGCTGACCGAGCAAATCGACATAGTCTTCATCATCGCCGCGGGCCGCGAACAGCTCGATCGGCTCATCGGCCGCCAGGCCAGGCGCGTCACGAAAGAAGGCGACCACGCGCAGCAGCCGGACCAGGTAATATCGCAGTGCGAGGGCATTCAGGTAGGCAAACGTGACCTCGCCGCTTTCAGCGGTCGAGCCGCTCGCCGGCGCGGTTTCGGCACGGCCCAACCGTTCGGCCCATTCCGCGGCGCGCTCGTCGATCCAGGCGTGCCGCGCATCGATGGCTTCGTCGAGCGACCAGCGGTTCGGCGCCGCGGCCTCGGCGGGCCAAGGGCCTTCCAACAGCAGCGCAGACTGCTTGGGCGGCGCCTCCGCCGCCACGAACGCATACCGGGCGAAAACCTGCATCTTATAAGACCCCCGCAGTGGCCGGATGGCGGACGATGCGGCGATCAATCAGTTGAACCAGGTCTTCGAAGCGAGACAGGTAACGGTCCGCCGTCACGCCAGTCTCGTAGTTGAAGGCCAACGTGCGCATGCCGACCGCTCGAGCGCCGTCCAATTCCTCGCTGTCGTGTCCGACGAATGCGGCCTGAGCTGCGGTCAGGCCCAACCCGCCGAGCGCAGCCAGGTAACAGGCCGGATCGGGCTTGGTTCGCTCCAGGTCGATCGAGGAGACCACGGCCGAAAAATACTGGCCGATGCCCAAGTGAGCGAGCCGGTTTCGCAAGTCTTCGGCCCGGCTCTCGGAATCGCTCAACACGGCCAGCAACATGCCCGCGTTGTGCAAGCGTTCCAGCGTGCCGCGCACGCCGGGAAAGGGGCGCGTGTTCCCCTCCAGCGTCCGTTTGCGCGCCTGACTGGCCGCCTCGACCTCGTCGATTTGTCCGCGCGAGAGACCGGCGGAAAGCAGAAACGACTGAAACGCTTCACCGTACTCGCGGCGGCCGCAGTGGACGTCGGCGAGGAAATCGCAGTCCCAGATTTTGTAGAAAGTGCGATACTGCGTGTGCAAGCCCATGCGGTGCAGCAGTTGCAGCAGCCAACGGCGCCAGACCGTAGCGTCGTAGAGTACGTCGCCCATATCAAAGACCAGTCCCTGCACCGGTCCGAAGTTCGATACGGCCTCAATCATCTCATGACCCCCGCAGTTGGAATCGTGGCGACACAGCCCCGCCGCAGCGCTAAGCGCGATGGTGCAAAGATCGGCCGCGCCGGCGTTCTTTGAAGCGACAATGAATCACGACGCCCGCCGAAGCCACACGTCGGCCCTGCCGCACTCTGTGGAAGATTTCCGCCCCGTTTGCCTTGCCGGTCCCCGCCTCGACAGGTTTAGGTCTCATGCGAGATCATCCCAGGAAAGCTTCTCGTTCGGCCCCAAGTCACGAACCAACGTTCGCCCTACGACCTTCTGTAAATCGAACCAGGACAAACCGTCGCCCGGGCATTTCAACGCCAACATCGCCTCTTCCAGCCGAGCACCGGCAGGCACGGCAGCGCGGGTGACCAGGCTGCGTCCTAATTTGGCGCGGACCGCATCCACTCCCGGCGCCAGCGGCTTGTCGGCGCGCCCCAGCGCGGCTTCGATCTGTCGCACGTTGGCCGTCATCTGCCGCAACGCTTCGGGCTCCAATGAGCAGGCGTGGTCCGTGCCCTTCATCCGCCGGTCAAGGGTCAGATGCTTTTCGACCACGCAAGCCCCCAGCGCCACGGCCGTCGGCGGCAGCAGAATTCCGGCCGTATGGTCCGAAAAGCCGACCGGAGCCCCGTAACGTTCCGACAGCGTCGTCAGGCTGCGCAAGTGAACCTGCTCCATCGGGGTTGGATAGAGCGACGTGCATTGGAAAACCGCCAGCGGGCTGTTCGCTTCGAAGACGACGGCCACCGCCGCGTCGATCTCTTCGAACTGCGACATGCCCGTCGAAAGAAAAACCGGCCGGCCGCGCCGCGCCACGTCCTCGACCAGCGGCAGGTTCGCCAGGTCTCGCGAGGCGATCTTGAAAGCGTCGACTTCCAGCGAATCGACGAGCGCGGCGCTGGGAATATCGCAGGCCGTGGCGATATACGCCAAACCGTGGTCGCGGGCGCGCTGGGCGAGCAGGTAGTGTTCCTCAGCCGACAACTCCAGCGCCGCGCGATGTTCGCCGTACGTGACGCCGAAAGCATGCCGGCTGTCGTATCGCCGCATGCGGGCTTCGCGCGAGAGCTCGCTTTCCAGATCGCGTTTGACGACCTTGACGGCGTCGGCGCCGGCCCAAGCGGCGGCATCGATCAGTTCTTCCGCCAGCGACAAGCTGCCGTTGTGATTTTGGCCCAGCTCGGCCACGATCAACGCCGGATGACCGGGGCCGATCTCGCGATCGCGCCCGATGCGAATCGAAGGTCCATCCATGGGCCGGAATCCTTTCCGCAATACCGCTTGCCGCGGATCCTCTTGCTGGCTCTTGCTCGCGGAACCTTGCTCGCGAAACCAGGATCAGCAACCTCGACCCGTCCGTCGCGCCTCTTGTGCGCGAGGGGCGAGAACCAGGCCAGGCTGCAAAGTCGTTCTTTGTTCGTTTTTCAGTCGAGCCCGAAACCACGCGTGCCGACGGTTTCCTGACGCGCCGACGCATCTTGCAGCAGACCGGCCAGACGGCGCCAATTCACGTCTTCGTGCCCCAGCGCATCGTGCAGCGTGAGTGCATGTTCCCAGGCCTCTTCGCCTTCCCAGGCCAGCCGTCCGCCTTCGAGTTCCAATTCCCCGGGCAGCGGAATGAATCGCAGCGGAAACAGCTCGGGATGCGAATAGACGTAACGCGTTACATGTTCACGATCGGCGGCAACGGTCGCCTCGCGGTCAGCTCTTTGCAAAGCTTCCGTTCGGCACCATTCGCCGAACGATTCCAACGCGGTGAGCATCGCGGGCCGGCCGTTCTGCGAACAGAAGCCGATGTAATCGCAATGAGGATGCGCTGCCGCGGTCGTCGACAGGCGGTCGATCAACACCGGATCGACGAACGGGTGTTCGGCGCAAACCCGCACGACGGCATCGGCGCCGAGCGCTTCGGCGGCGGAAACGACGCGACCGAGCATATCGGGCCGATCGCTGATGTGCAGCGGAACGTCAGGCGGCGCCAGCTCGACAAGCTCGGCGTCTTCCATGCCGGCGCCCAACACCAGCGCCACGCCGTCAAGCCGCTGGCACTCGGTAACGCCGCGGATCACCAACTCCAGCAGCGAGCGGCCGCCCAGACGGCGAGCCAGCCTGTCTCGCAACGCTGCTGATCCGGCGCGGACCTGAACGATTCCTAGCGTCTTAGACATCGTGCCGCCCTACACTCCTGTCTGCCCACGGTTTCCGTACCAGCCCCTCGTCCACATTGACCGATCCTCGGACCGGGGCGAGTCTAACACCGCCATCCGCGGAAGGTCAATATGAAGGAGTTCGGATCCGTGGCCAGGCCGATTAGCGCAATACGCCAGGCATTAAGGACCAGAGCGCGCAGAAACGCTCGAAGAAGAAGGCAAATGACTGGCGCAATGGCATCGCGGCTGGGCGCCGCGACGAGGAGCTATTGCGGCCGGCTGATTTCGTAAGGCGGAGGATCATGGCCAAAGCGCGGCCAGCCCCAACTGTTCCAGCGGCCTCGAGCCGCTTCCGTATTGGGCTCGATATAACCGAGCGGACGGCTCGTATCGTCGCGCGAGCCGACGGAGATTTCGTTATAGGGATCGAATTTCTCGGCCCTTTGCCGCTGATACTGCGCTGGCCCGGGGTGAAGAAGCTTCTCGCTCAACGATCCATTGCCTGCGCAGCCGGCTGCCAGGACGGCCAATATGCCGCCGAGCATGATTTCGGGTAAGCGGCGCACGACTCGGTTCCTCGGCCTGTGGTACTTAACAAAAGTTCCGAATCATAGGAAAAACGGCGGATCGAAAGAAGGCGAGTTTGTAGCAAGTCGCGGCCGTGCCCCTTCACCGCAGAGGCATGCGGCAAAAGCGGGGACGGCCCCCGCCGGCAGGATGGCTCAAACGCTTGCCGGCTTCCCCCAGCGGGGCGATGGCGCCAGATTCGCCGAGAGGCCGCCCTTGATGCATGCTAGCACATGGTCGTTGCGCGTTTTCGCTCAGGTGCGCGCTTGCTGACTTGCAAGCTGCGGCTTTTAGCGGCAGCCGCGATAGAACCAGCATGCTTCGCGAAAAGGGCTTCGAGTCGCCGCCTATCAGCCCCCGATCATGATGGATTTCCCGGCTCGCACGAAAATAGCGATGCCTGCGGCGCAAGAACTGCTCCGAGAATGAGAAGAGCGCTCTCCCCGAAAACGCATGCGGAGCTTGCAGCATGTCAGCCGTACGTCATCACACCACGATCGAGTTCTTTGGCGGACCGTGCGACGGTCACCAACGCGACGTCCGATGCACGATCGACAAGTTGAAACCGACCGCCATCGTCCCTTTGCCATTTATGGCGGAGCGCCGCTGGTTTGATCGACTGGCGTGGATACGGCCTAAAAGCGAGGCCGTCTACGCGCTCGATCGCAGCCCGGGCCAATGCGGATACCAGTACCTGGGAACGGTTCGCAGCCGGCAAGGCCGCTGCGGCGCGCTATGGTCAAGGCTCCTCGGTCGGTTGCGGGGCGCTTGCGAGTGCCGCTGGCGCGTTAACCGGCGATCAAGTGCGCGCGGCATGTCCTGGCCCGCCTGAACCGTAGCCGCTCGATTCCACGGGAAGCAGGCTCTTTCAAAATACAGCTCTCAAATACGCAGCTCGGCCCTTTCCCAACGGAATTCCGTCCAGCGCGCACGCGGGCATAACTACCCATGATCAATTCACGAACGGCGATCGTTTGTCTGTCGCAACATCATGGAAACACCAGGAAAATCGCCGAGGCGATGGCCGACGAACTTCAAGCGGAAGTGTTGGCGCCCGACTCGCCGGCCGTGAGCGACCTTTCACGTTACGACGTGGTCGGATGGGGCTCAGGGATTTATTTCTGCCGGCATCACAACTCGCTCTTACAACTTGCAGAATCTGCGACGGTTTTGCCGAAGAATGCCTTCATCTTCTCGACGGCGGGCCTGCCGCAATGGTCCGCGCTATGGCACGCGAGCTTGAGAAACCGATTGCGAAAACGAGACTGTGAGATCCTGGGAGAGTTCAGTTGCCCAGGCTGGGACACGGTCGGGCCGTTGCGGTTCATCGGCGGCATCCGACGTAGTCATCCCGATGGTCGCGACCTCGCCAGCGCGGCTGACTTCGCCCGCCGAATCCGCTATAGAATGAAGCGGGATGATGCCGACCAACGATTTCCAACGGCATTTACCAGCGAGCTGACGCCGTCTTCATAACGCCATGAACGCCCTTAGAGAACGAATCAATGCCTGAAGAAACCAAACTGCATCGACCGTGGCTGGTAGCCGTCTGGCCAGGCATGGGAAACGTCGCCCTCTCTGCCGGCTACTACTTGATGGCCAAACTGGGCATGACCTTCTTGAGTGAATTCCCCACGCGGGAATTGTTCGACGTGGAGCACGTCGAGGTGAAGGACGGCTTGATCCGCCCGGGACGCATGCCGCGCAGCCGGTTCTTCGTCTGGCGAAATCCGTCCGACGGCCATGATATCGTGGTGTTCATCGGCGAGGCCCAGCCGCCGCTCGGCAAGTATGCGTTTTGCCATAAGCTGATCGAGTTTGCGCAGCAGCTCGGCGTCGAGCGAGTGTTCACCTTTGCGGCCATGGCCACCCAAATGCATCCCGAGCACGACTCGCGGGTGTTCGCCGCGGCGACGGATGCAGAAAACCTGGAGCAGCTCCGCCAATTGGACCTGACCATGCTGGAAGACGGGCAAATTGGCGGCCTGAACGGCGTGTTGTTGGGCGTGGCGGCCGAGTCGGGACTGCAAGGGGGCTGCCTGCTGGGCGAAATGCCGCACATCTTCGCGCAGCTTCCTTTCCCGAAGGCCTCGCTGGCCGTGCTGCAGGTCTTTTCGCGCATGACCGGCATCAAGATCGACTTCGCCGAGCTTTCGGACCAGGCCGCCGCCGTCGAGCAGCACCTGGGCCAGTTGCTGGCGCAAGTGGAAGAGCAGATGGGCCGCCAGGAGCCTGAGGAGGAACCATTCGCGCTCGAACCGCAGGAGGAAGAAGGCCTGGCGCCGGAGGACGAGCACCATATCGAACAACTGTTCGAAGAAGTCCGCAGGGACCGCTCCAAGGCTTACGAGCTGAAGCGAGAGCTCGACCGCCTGGAGGTCTTCAAGGAGTACGAGGACCGCTTTTTGAACCTGTTCAGCAAGTCCGACTGAACCCGCGGCGGCGCCGCGTTGTCTTCAGGTTGGCCCCCTCAGCCAATCAGTCCGGCGGCTGGGCCCGAGCATGCTCGGCAGGCGAACAAAGCCGGGGGGAAACGAGTTGCAGTTCCCGCCGCACCTGGCCGCAAGACCTTTGTTTGGGCGGTCTTGCTGGCGGCCAGCTTTTTGCTAATATCTGTCAAGTATGACGGTCAGGGGGGCAACGGCAACCGGTTCAAAGAGCACAGCTCTTTGAATCCGTCCGGCAGCAGGCCAGCAAGTTGCTGGCCCATAATCACTTAAGGCGCTGTAGCCAAGTGGCTAAGGCAGCGGATTGCAAATCCGCCATCATGGGTTCGACTCCCATCAGCGCCTCTTCTTTTGCCGCCAAATCTGACGCCCTGTCGAGGGGGCGGCAACGCGGCCGGTGCGTCGATCCCAAGGGACTTATCCCCTGCTTCTCACTCACGGCGCCAGCTCCAACTCCTCCCGGGCAACGACGAGGGCCTGGTCGTCGGAGTACCAGGGGAAGGCCTTGTAGAGCAACTGCACCTCGGCCTTCACGGGCGGATTGATGGCGGGAAAGCGGGCTTCGAAAGTCTGGTCGGCGCGGATTTGTTCGCGGCTCGATTCGCCGCGGAATGGCGTGATGCCTTTGATCAGCTCTTGTCGGGCCAAAGCGATCTCGCCGTCGGCCATGCGCTCGATCACCTGCACGAACAGCACCCGGTTGTGACGCTCCCCGGGAAAGTTGTGCCCAGTGGCGTGATTGGTGACGGAGACGATCAACTCGTCTTTTTCCTGCCGGCACTCGAGCCGGGCGCCCGACTTGATCAGCGACGCGTCGTGGCTGCCTAAGCAAAGATGGCTGCGACCGCCGGAGCGGTTTTTTACCGCCGGCATGTGGCAACTCTGGCAGCTCTTGCTTTCCTGGCGGTAGCGGCTCTCGCTCCAGTCCTTGTAGATCGCCTCGTGACAGGCGCCGCAGGCTGCGCTGGAAACGAGCAACGCAGATTGCTGCGGGCGACAGGGGGCGTCGGCAATCGTGCGCGCGGCAGCGACGCCGCCGTCCATCAGGCCGTGACAGTTCAAACAGCGCACGCCCGACTCGCGATCGGCATGCCGGACTTCCATCACGTCGCCCGGTTGCGACAGCCCGGCTTGCGGCGCATGGCACGACTGGCACTTGCGGTCGACGCCAAAGTGCTGAAAGGCGGCCTGCACGTTGTCGTCGCTCCAGGCCTTGGCATGATAAGAGGCCTCCCACTCTCGCCAGGCCGCCGCGTGGCACTGGCGGCAGTCTTTGTCGGACAGGGCCGCGGTCGATGTTTCGCCGGCGTCCGGCGCTGCGGCAGGGGGCGAAGTACGCCCCAGCAGGATCAACGCCCCCAAGGCGAAACAGCAGAGCACTCCGAAGGCAACGCGCGTTTTGGCAAGCATGGCGACTCGTTGTTTCTGACGGCGAATGCGTTAGCCCGGATTCCTCATCGCCCCCAACCAACCCGAAGCGTCAGCGAGGCTGGGAAACGCATTTACCTCGCTAACGCTTCGGGTTAGCGTCGAGCGCTTTGCCAACTTTACCTCGCTGACGCTTCGGGTTAGTGTCGAGCGCGTTCTCGCGATACGCGCATAATCCCAGTTTAGGAACCGCCGATTCAGCGCCGTCCGGGCGCCTGCTTCAGCGGTTGCTCCTCTTCTTTGTCCGCTGGCTGCGGAGGCTCCGTCGGCCGCTTGCCGGAAGGAGTTCGCTCGCCCGAAGGCGACGACTTCGCCTTCGGATCGTCCTCCTGCTGCGCGTGGAACGACGTCGGCCCCAACTCATCCTTGGCCGCCGCCGCGCAGAACTCCGCGACTTGCTGCTGCAGTTTGGCCAGACGTTCCAAGAGGCCGACGTACTTTTCATGTTCCTGGCGGTCGGCCTCCTCGTTGCGGCCGGCGAGCTGCTGAACCAGCCGGTCGGCGTCGGCCACCAGCCGCTGGTTCGTCTTCATCAGCTTGCGAGCCGACAGATAATCGCCGGCCTCCTTCAACACGGAGAATGCCTGCTCCGCCTTCGGCAAGTCGGCCTGGAGATCGGCCACTTCCGCCTTGGCCCACACGGAATAGACAAAATCGCGGGCGTCGCGATGTTCGGCACCTTTGATCTTCCAGGCGGCTTTCAAATGTTCGAGGCGCCTCGCCAAATCGGGCTGGTCGGCCTGCTCGCCGATGGCCAGCACGTACTTGTCGATGGCCTGGTCGATGTCCCCGTCACGCTCGTACTGCCGCCCCAGCTCGATCAGCACGTTGGCCCGGCTCTGCGCGTCGTTGTAGCGGATGGTGCGGTCCAGGTTGTCGGCCAGCTTCTGCAGTCCTTCGCGCTGCCGCTGGAGTTCCTGCGTCTCTTTCTCCAGCCAGGTCAGCGCCGGTCCGGGCGAGGCCTTCAGCAGCTTCCAGCGATCTTCGAGCGAGCGTACGCTTTTGGGCAGCGACTGGCTGAACTTTTCGCCATAGTCGAGCGCCTCGCGTGCGGCGCGTAAGGCGTCTTCATAACGCTTGTCGGCGTTCAGTTTGTTGACTTGTTGGACGCGATCGCTGAGCCCCGTTTCCAAGGCTTTCAGATCCTCCACCAGGTAGCCCGTCTCGCGCTGCAAGTCGCTCTTCTCCGAAGCCGCCGCATCGACAGCCACCCGGCAGGTCAGCTCGCACCAATCGCTCGTAATCGGCAACGGCAGTTGCACGCCGCCGCCGGCGCCTTGCGAGATGCGGATATAGGCCAGCCGCTCGAAGGGTCGGCCGGAGACAACGTACCCATGCGCGTCGGGATCGGCCAGCCGGTCCGCGTCCGTGATGGCGTCGAAGCCGCGGCTGCCGGCATACACGGAGCAATTCTGCAATGGGGCGCCCGTCGCCTGATCGAGCACCTGCAAGCGGAATCGCCCGGCTTGCGTGTGCAGCTTCCAGGCCTGGAAACCGACGACTCGCGGGCTTTTCAGCCAAGGGTTGGGCATGTTGGTGATCGCTTGCGCCCATTTATGCCCGCCGTCGCGCTCGAGGTGCAACACGGTAAAAGGCAATGACATGCGCGTCAGGCTGCCGTCACCCTGCTGCACAATCCAGAACGGCTGCAAGAAGCAATCTTCGCCGAGCCAGGGGGCCAGCAACGCGCCGCCGTCAATGTGCGAACCGCGCAACTCCAATTGCACCTTGTCCCGCTCAACCGTCGGAATCACGCGCGCTACGGGGGCGAAGTCTTCCCGGATCGACTGGCCGATGGCCTTGCCGACCCACTGGCGGTTCGGCGTTTGCTGCCGGCGCAGCGGACCGATCTGCTGCACCTCGGCATCGAGCTGACGCCAGGCGAGCAGGTACTCGCCGTCGCGCCAATCGATGTCGAACAAGAACGCCTTCTCAAACGAACGGTCCTCGGCGGCGAGCGCCGTGGCAAATTCCGCAGGCTTGAGACTCAGCTCGGCCAGACTTGTGTCGTTCAAACGGTCGATAAGCGGGTGCCGGTCGAGCACTTCCACTTCCGCCAAGGCGCCAAACAGGTTGCGCATCTGATCTCGCACCTGACGATCGAGCGAGTGGACGAACCGCGGCGTAAAGGCCGCTTCGTCTGAAAAACGCAAGAGCACCAGCAGCCGGTACGGCTCGTCGGCCGGCGATGCAGCCTCAGCGGACGTCACGCGCCCGGCCCATGCAACAAGCAGCAGCAACGCCCCGACGAGCACGCTTGTTGCGACGTTCATTGGCCGTCTGACTGGCATCATCGTTGCTTGAGCTCCCAATGTTGCACGTCGCCGAACAACGCGTCCGGGTCGAGCGAGACGCCGGCCAGGCTGTCATCGACGGCCACATAAGCGTCAAGCTGCCAGAGCGGAATGACGACGGCCGTGCGGGCGACGTGATCGTGGATCTTGAACATCTGTTCGCGGACGTCGGCGAACCGCTTGTGCAGCGTCAGCTCGCGAAAGAAGCCGGCCATTGCGCCATCGGGCACGACGCCCATAAAGTTCGCGCCGCCCGCCGCCTGCGCGGCAGGGTCTGGATCAAACAAGGGTCCTAATTCGAACGTCTCATCCCGATAATCCTGCCGCCAGTAGACCAGGTCGAAATCGTGCCGCTTGAGAACGCGGTCAGCGAACTCGCCCGGCGCGACGGCCTGCGGCGAGAGCTCGATCTCGACCTTCGCCGCCTGCTGCTGAATCATTCGGCAGGCGTTTTCCGCATTCGGATCGGCCGCAGGGTAGACAAGGGTCAGGGGCGGCAGCTTGCCGAGCGCTCGCAGCGCATTGGCTGCAAAAGCGCGAGCGCGATTGGGAGCGAAGTCGGGAGCGTCGCGATTGCTAGCCCAAGAATCGGCCGGGAATGGGCCGCTAAGCGCCGCATGATCGCCTCCGTGGCCGTGAGGTCGAAACACGCCGTCCAGAATGGCGCTGCGGTCGATGGCATGCGCCAAGGCGAGCCGCAGTTCCTGGTTCTGCAAGCCGGGGCGGCGGTAGTTGGGCGCCAGAAACCACACGCTGCGCGGCCGCAACGTTTGTACATGCTTGTTGCGTTGCGCCAACTTGTCGACCTGCGCCGCCGTCAAGCCGTACGCCAGGTGGATTCGGCCTTCGACGATCTCGTTGATGGTTTCATCGCCGGAAAAGCGGTGGAAATTGATCTCTCGAATCCTGGGCAATCCCGCGACGCGATAGTGCGGATGGGCGACGAAACGCACCCGATCCGCGCTGTGCTCGGCCAGACGATAGGGCCCGGAGCCAACGGGCGAAGCGTTGAACGCCGCCCATTCTTCCTTCGTGCCGCCGGCCGGAAAGCAATGCTTCGGCAGAACGGGAAATTCCATCAACGACATTGGCTGCCAGTAATCGCGGGCCAGGCGTATATCGGCCAGAAAGGCATTTCCCGTCGAGGCCGGATCGGCCGCCGACAACAGCCGGCTGCGCGTGGCCGAATAGCCGGGGCACGACTTGTCCCGCAGTAGCTTGAGCGTCCAGCCGACGTCGGCCGCCGTACAGAAGTAAGGTTGCTCGTCGCTGTAATCCGACCATTTCGCCGGCGGCGACTTCGGCAGTTGGAACCGGCGCCCCCGAGCCAAGGCCGTGACGTTCCCCTCGGCAAGCTGGCAAGCATAATGCGGGCCAAGGCGCGGATCGGGAGTCCAGCGCACCAGGCTTTCGAACAACAAAGCCGAGGCATGCCGCTGGGCGGGCGTCGTCGCGGTCAGCGGGGAGAAACTCTCCGGCAGTTCAGGGTAGGCGCACTCGAGCACGGCGTAGGCCAACCCGAGCCGCCGCTGAAATGCATCAATCTCCTCGAGCTCCGGCGCGGCGGCGCGCGCGGCATCGACCAGTTGCAGTGCACTCAAGCGATCGGAATCGGCCGCCTGCTCTGCCTTGTTCAGTAAGTCTTTGGCTTCGGCTTCCAGACGCTTGTCGAGCTTTTCCGTTGCGGCGCTCGGCTCGCGCGGGTAGTGGCTTTCCAATACGCCGAGCAACTGCCGGGCTCCGGCCAGGTCGCCCTGGGTCAGAGCCTGTTGCGCCGGGCCCAGCAGCGCGCGCTCAAAGCGCTGGCGCAGCGCCGCGCGACGCGCGTCGCTAGCGTCGCCCAGGTCATCGTACAGTCTTTCGCACAAGGCTTGCGCCTGATCAAGCTGCTGCGCGGCCAGAAGTTGATCGAGCCGGCCCAGCCGCACGTTGAATAACGCATTGGCCAGCGGGCGCTGGGCATGTTCCGTCCAGGCCGTACCGCGACGCAGATTCTGCTGCACGGCCGACTCGTGTTCGGCGCTGGCGGAGGTCAGCAACGCTTCCAGCCGCTCGGCGGCTGTGGCGGAGAGCATTGACAGATCGATGGCTTCGCCCGGCTGGATCAATCGTTCATAAGGCAAAGCTGCGCGGGCGGCGGCCAGATGCAACATCCGCGGTTCATAATAATCGATGCGCCGGATTCGATGGCCGGAGAGCGTTTGCGACGGACTTGCCGCCTTGCTGCCGGCGTAAAAGCGGAACGTGTACTTCGTGTTCGCAGGCAACGGAAGCTGCAGCCAATCAGGATACAGCGCCGCGCGGAAACTACGCTGCCCGCCGCTTTTGTCGACCCAATACACAATGTCGCAAACCGGTTCGCCGGCATCGGCCTGGGCGGCGTCGCCCGTTTCCGAGTCGTCAGGCATGGCGTCTGCACCTGGTTCTTTGCCTGCAGAGCTCTTGGAAGTCGATCGCAGCGGCGGCTCTTCCTCGTCTTCCATCGCTTTTGCAGGAGCCGGCGCCTTCTTGGCGGACTTTGGCGCCCCCTTGGCCGGCGAACCCAGCGGCGGCTCTTCTTCGTCTTCCATCGCCGCCTTGGCCGGACCGGCCTTCTTTGAAGATTTGGAAGAAGTCTTGGGCGTTGCATCGAGCGGCGGTTCTTCTTCGTCTTCAATCGCAGGCTTCTTAGCCTTCGAGGCGCCGGAATCGGGCTCGTCTGCCGCGGCTTGCGCGGGACCGGCAAGGTGCATCGACGCGCCGAACGCCAGGCCTAGCCATGCCGCGAACAACAGGCCGGATGCGAGCAGACAAGCAGCACGACGTTTCATGGCGACGCCTCCGCAAAGTCTTGCGCTTTATCCGGCAGCGGCGCCAGCAGCAGCGTGCCGTCGGCCAGCGGCGCCAACAGGTGATGCGTTCCCAAAGGCGCCGCGGCCGCCATCGGCCCGACGTGCGGCGCCAGTTCCAGGCGCCACAAGCGTTCTCCGTTATCGCGACGTATGCCGGTCACGTGGCGGCTGGCATCTGTCACCATCACCGTTTCTCCGACTACAAGCGGCGAGCCGCAGATGCGCCCCTCGAAGTCTCCGACCGTCCAACGCGGTTTGTCGTTCTCCTCTGCGCCGGAAGGATCAAGACACGCCAGACGTCGCCGATCGACCACGGCCAGCAGGCGGTCTCCCGCCAGCAATAACTCGCCCGAGGCTCGGCCTCCGAGCGACCATGAGCGCCAGAGCCTCCCCGGACTGTGGATGTCCAGCGCATGGACCTCGCCGGCGTCGTCTGCAACTAAAACATGATCTTTTGCGACCAGACATGGCGTCGTCAGCCGATGGGCTGATTCGTAGGCGTCTCCGACTTCAAACCACTGGCTGACCTGGTCCTTGGTGCGGAATTGCAGACGCCGAAGTCGGCGTTTGCCATCACACAGAAAGATGCTGTCGGACGTGAGAGGATAAATCTCCGCCGTATCTGTCTCAGGCGCGCTGTCTCGCCGCCAGCGAAACAACTGCTCGTTGGTCGGAGCCGCTCGACCATCGACGCGAAGGCGATAGAGCTGCCCGTCGGCGCAAGGAACAATGAGAAAATCGCCCAACAACGCGGGGCGCCCCTGAAGCCGCTCGACCAGCGGCAGCCGGCGCCAGCCATCGTTCGTTGCTGCAGGACGAACGGCGAGCGTTTTTTCCTCCGCCGACTCAACCGCCAGCCAGATGGCGCCGTCCAGTGCCGAAAAGCGAATCACGTCGGCCTCGCCGTTCCCCGGCCCTGAAGAGTCGGACGGCTGCACCAGATGCGAGACGGACGCCGAAGAGTCGTCCGGGGCCTCGACAGCCAACGTTTGTCCATTGGCGTCGATCAACAAGACGCGACCGTCGGCAATGATCGGATCGCCGATCGGGTGCAAGCCCAATTGTCGCTGCCAGAGCAACTCGCCTTCGTCCGCATCGACGGCCGTCGCCTGGTATCGCCGGCCATTGGCAGACATCGTGGTCAGGCACAATGCCGGCCGGTCTGCGACGGATACCGTCTGCGCCTCGTGAACCGGCGAGCCGCCCAACGTCGACGCCGGAGCGCTTTCGGGCCACAAAGAACGGATCGTCTGCCCGAAGAAATCCACGGCCAGCTTGTACAGGCGTCCGCCGGCAAGCGCCCAGAGCAAAAAGCCGTCGGCGTGCGCCGCCAGCGTCGGCGACGCGCCGTCGGTCGGCAAGTGCATGATGGTCTGGTTAGAGCCGCCTTCGATCATCGGATAAAGGGCTTCGTTACGATTATCGAGATTGACGCCGAACAGTCCCAATTCGCCTTGATCAGTGGCCAACATGATACGGTCGGGCGTCGCCAGCGGCGCGAACCAGGACCAGCCTTGCACCGCCTGCTCCGCCAAAGGCCTGGCCTGCGGATCGGCAAAACCGCCCTTGCTGGTTTCGAATACGCGCAGTCGCGTTTGGGTCAGGTCGGAAGATTCAGGCAGAATCAGGTACTGGCCGACCACCGAAGGCGGGCTGCGAAACGCGCCGCTGGGATGACGCGTGTAAAGCAGCGACGGACAGGCCGCACGTCGAGGATCATCGATCGCCGCCGGATCGAGGGCAAAGACCCGCTCCGAGTCTGCCGGGAAGAAGGCCAAGCCGGTCTGCGAATCGTAAACGCCGCCTACGGTCATCGACCGGCCTAACCGATATCGCCCCAGGCACTTGCCCAAGGAAAGCTCCAGCACGTGGATTTCGCCGTTGGCCGTCGGCAACATGCCGCGGCGTTTCGGCGCCTGGCCGTTTCGCTGCGGAACGTCTATGACTGTCAGTGGTCCGGAGATATCGGCTTGCGGCCGGTAGCTCCACAGCAGCTTGCCGGTTTCGGCATCGAGGGCCGTAAGCGAATTGCTCTCGGACGAGACGGCAAGCAAGATCTCTGCGGCCGTGCTGCCGTCTAGCACGCGGACAGGAGGCCGGTAGCTGTCGACCCCCAGCCGCCGGAACCAGCGGACGGCGCCCTGCTCGTCAAACACGTACAAGATGCCGCGCGCCAGCGATGTGATCGCCGTGCGGCTCGCTGGGCCGTCAGCCGCCGTTGCGGGGCGTCCCCAGACGACGGCAATGGTCTGCTGACCGAGCGTTGAAGCGTGATCCAGTGCAACAATCGGCGGACTGTCGTCGGCCGGATGCGGCGTGTAGCGAATATGCCCAGCCTCGGCGCGGCGCGCGGCGGCCTGCTGTTCGAGAATCTTGGCGTCTTTAGCCAGCGCAGGCACCGCGGCCAGCAGTTGCTCGACGCGCTGATTAATCGGATCCAGTTCCAACTCGGGGCCGCTCTTCTGGATTTTGTCCAGCAGGGCCAGAATCTCCAACCGCACCACCTGGCGGTGCACTTCGACGTCGGCGGCTGAAATATCGTCCGACAGCTTTTGGGTGCGCTCGGGAACCCAGGCGTCTTTCATCGACTCGCCCACGGTCGAGAGCAATTCATGAGCGGCTTGGGCGGCTTGCAAGTCGTCAGCGGCCAGGCGAGCGCGAGACAACTCCGTTTGACCGGCCGACTGCCGGGCGCGTTCTAGG
>DASZUP010000009.1:0-6224 GCA_035547635.1 Pirellulales bacterium | reverse complement strand
GCCTTTGGACGGGTAGTGCGACGAGCCGATCGGCGCGATGGACGCGGCATTGCGACTGAGGGGAAGGTGGGCGGCGCCAATGCCCCAACTCACCACACGCTCAACTCGCCGCGCACCAGCCGCTCGCTGAACTCGTGGATGTTCGCCAATTCTTCCTGGATCACCGCCTCTACCGCCGACTGAACATCCGGCAGGTCGGCGCCAGGCTGCAGACTGACCTGGCTGGCGGCCGTCCACGGCGCATCGATCGGCCGGCCGATCTGGCTGCATAGCCAGATGTAGATTTTGGCGACGCCTTCCACTCGCCGCACCGCCTCGCGGGCCATGTGATGGGTCAGCAAGAAGTAAATTTTGCCGACGTGGCTCACCGGGTTCTTACCCGCCGCGGTCTTGGCGCCGACCGGCCGGGTTCAACGGAATGATGCGATTGGCGTAATCGCCGCGAAATCCATCTTCTTTGCGACTTCAAGCTAAGTTTATCCTAGGAGGCGCCCGGTTCGGCGTACTTACCGACCGTACCGGCAATGGCGAGCAACTCCAAGACCAACGCCCTCATACTGACATTTCCCGCAGGGGAGAAAGGTCGCGTAGATCATGAAAAGCCTGGCACTGAGCGTGGTTCTCGCGGGAGTTTGCAGCGCAGCGGTCGCCGAGCAGCGAACGGTGATTGTCCCCAGGGACGACAAGCCCTTTTCCGTCGCGCAAAGCGACCTGGTGCGTCTGACGGGGCGAGGGATCGCCGGCGCCAAGATTGGGATCAACATTGACGGCCCTGCCAAGGTGGCGACGACAAGCGTTATTCGCGAGGTAAAAAACGGCGGGCCCTTGATCGGCGCGGTGGTCAAGGAGTTCGCGTTGCAGCCAACCGGCTCGGGCAGCGTGAAGGCGACCGTCACCGTCACTCCGCCTCAGCCCGGCGCCCAGCCCAAGACAAGCGTCTACGAATTCAAAGTGAAATAAACCGGGCGGCAAGCCGTCGTCGGTCCGCTCGCCGTATCCCTTTGGCGGCGGGGGCGATTAAGAATGGGACTTGCGCGCGGTTTCCGTCGGCTCGCCTGACGAACGCGATCGGCTAGAATGGCGGCTCGTATTTAGCCGCCATGAAAGGAGTCGCCGCCATGAGGTTTTCCGAAGAGCAGGTCAAGCAGGCCATTTTGCATAGCGATCCGCAACTTCGCTTTGCCGCCATCGAATACTTCGCCCGAGCATTCAGCCGCGACGCATCGGTCATGCCGGTCGCCATCCAGGCGGTGGAACGCTTTGGCTGGGACGAGGCTTTCTGGTCCGCCCACCCGCTCGCTGAGTTGGCCCAATCGCCCGAAACGATCCAATGGGCGATTGAGGAACTGGGCCGCGCCGAGAATCAGGGCCAGGCTCGCAGCAATCTTCGCTATCACCTTTCGCAGTTGCTTTGCAACGCCGACCCCCAGCTCATTGTGCCGCATGAAGCGGCCATTTTCGAACTGGCCGGTTTCACTGCCGAGCATCGCCCGGAACTGCGGAGACGGCTGGAGGCTTTCAACCGCGACGACGAAGATTGCTGGCGGGAAATCGAAGCCATCTGCGAGGAGGGAAAGAATCTATCCGGAGCTTGGGAGTTCCGCTACGACGAAGCGGAAGCGCTGGCTGAAGCGTTGGGCCGCCGGGGCGACCGCCACGCGGCGCGCATGATGTCCCTGTTGGAAAAAAGCGTCGAAAGCTATGACAACAACCCCATGGTCTGGCTGGAACCGCTCATGGTGCTCATGGCAGGCGAGATGCGGCACGCACCGGCTGCGCCGCTGATCATCGACAAGTTGCACGAAGACGGCGAAGTCCTAAACGAAGAATGCCGCGACGCCCTGGTGAAAATCGGGACCGACGCGGCGATGCGGCGCCTGGGCGAGGCGTTTCCCAGCGCCGAGTGGCACTTTCGGCTGTACGCAGCGAGCGTGCTGGGCGCCGTCCATTCTGACCAGGCCGTACAGACCTGTAGCGAACTCTTGGGCGCCGAGACGGACCGCGATATCCGCGCGAACCTGGCCACGTCGCTCGCCGACCAGTTCTCCGAAGAGGGTAATCAGATCGCACGCGAGGTTCTCCTGGAAATGGACTCGGAAGCGAGCGATTTGAAGCAATCGCTCCTCGTGAGCTGCACCCTCACCGGCCAGGACTTTCCCGAACTGGCCGAATGGCGGAAGGAGGCAGATCGATTTTTGCAGTTGAAAAAGAACTGGGGGCGGTCGCCGGAACCCGCCTTCGAACCGCCGGCCGTCCAAGCCGTGCGGCGCATCGACGAGAAGCCGTCATGGTCGCCGTCGCCCGTCCGTGCGGAAAAGAAGGCGGGCCGTAACGATCCTTGCCCGTGCGGGTCCGGCAAGAAGTACAAGGCATGCTGCTTGCGGAAAGAGGCGGCAACGTAGCGGAAATCATGCGACTTCCGGGCAGCCCCACAGTAGCGGACGTCGTGAGACTTCCGTGCGCTTCTCGCGGGTTTTCGACTGCCAACGGGCGTCGGGCTCCATGCGCACTTCCCGGAAGCTTCACAGCTTCCGCTACAGGCTTCACAGCTCCGGCTACGCTTGCCGGCAAAACCCGCCATTTCGCCGCGTCGGGCTCGGCGGTCAAGAAACTGCCAGGAAGCCTTGCGTTCCAGACACGATGTCTTTAACATGACGGACAGAATTCCTTCTCACCGAGGAACTCCCGTAAAATGCCCCGTTCTCCTCAAGACGTTACTGACGCCGAGTTGGCCATCCTGCAAGTGCTGTGGGACCGCGGCTCGGCGACCGTACGTGAAATTGCCGAGCAGCTTTATGGCGGCTGCTCTGCGTCGCAGCACGCGACCACGCAAAAGTTGCTGGAGCGGTTGCAGGCCAAGGGCTGCGTCCGCCGCGACCGCAAGTCCTGGCCTTATCAATTCGAACCGGCGATCGATCGCGATGCCTTGATCGGCCGCCGTCTGCAACAGACGGCCGACCGCCTGTGCGACGGTTCCATCCAGCCTTTGCTGACGCATCTGGTCAAGGCCGGGCGGCTCTCGGCGAACGAACGCCAGTCGCTGCGCAACCTGCTCGACGAACTGGAACAGCAAGGCCCGAAACAGAGTAAGAAGAAAAAATAGTCCTTCGGAGCAAACCGCATGGGGACTGCGGCGTGCGAAGCGCAGTCCGGCGGGGAGGTCTAGCATGTCGTGGCTCTTCACGATTGGTCTGGCGAACGCGCTGCTGGCGAGCGCGCTGGCAGTTGTTCCCTGGGCGTTGGGACGCTGGCTGCGCCGGCCCGCCTTGGCCCATCTGCTATGGATGGTCGTGCTCTGCAAGCTGCTGGCGCCGCCGTTGGCGCCGCTCTCGCTCGGCGATTGGTTCGCCCAGCCGACCGGTTGGCTGGCCGACGCGGGCGCCGCGCTGTCCCCCGCACGCAGCAACGCGACCGACGCGTATCCGTCGGCAGATGCCGAGACGGCAAAGCGAGCTGGTTCAGCCGAGCTTGCACCGTTGGAATCGCGGCCCGATGCCGCGCAGCTAGACTCGTCGACGGCAGGCGACCGCGCTCCGGCAATTTCGGGATCTATCGGTGGGGCGGCGCCGCGGCCGAGCCCGTTTTCTTCAGCGGCGCTCATCCGCTTCATTGCCTTCGTCTGGATCGCCGGCAGCGCCGCAACCGTGGTGCGGATGATGTGGCGCGCCTGGCAGTTCAAGGCGTTCGTCCGCCTGGCGGCTCGACCGGACGAGCGTCTCGAACAGCGAGTCGCCCAACTGGCACAGCGGGCAGGCCTGGCTGCCGCGCCAAAGGTTCTCGCGATCGAGCATGTCGTCTCGCCCATGCTTTGGGGCCTGGGACGCGGGTCCACACTGCTGTTTCCCGCTCCGTTGGCCCGCCGGCTTGACGACGCTTCGTGCGATGCGTTGTTGCTGCACGAACTGGCGCACTATGCCCGCGGCGACGGCTGGGTTCGGCTGCTGGAGCTAGCCGTGCAAACGCTCTACTGGTGGCATCCGCTCGTCTGGCTGGCCCGGCGCGAGATCGAGGCCGTTGAAGAAGAGTGCTGCGACGCCTGGGCGCTGCAGCATCAATCGGGCGGACGCCGCCTGTACGCCGAAGCGCTGTTGGCAACCGTCGACTTTCTCTACGAGCCGGCGCCCGCGCCTTTGCCGCCGGCGGCTTGCGGCCTGGGCGAAGCGCCGTTGCTGCGGCGCCGTTTGACTCAGATCATGTGCGGCGAACTGGGGGACCGCTCGTCGCGTGCGTGCAAGGCATTTGCTCTGAGCGCCGCCGCAGCCGTGCTGCCCTTCAGTCCGGCGTTTGTTGGTTCCGAGATGAACCAGGCCGAGGCCCGTAGCGTTGTCGCCAAAGGGCCGGATAGCTTGGACGCGTCGCTCGCGAGATCGTCGCCGGCGGACGTGCGAAAGGCCTCTACCAGGCAAGACGGCGCCAGTGAAACCGCGGCCGGACGAAGCGCCGCGGACGCCAACCTTGCAATTCGGCGGTCGCCGCGCGTGCCGGCGCTGCTCTGGGCCGCGGCCGCGTCCGACAACGGCAGGTACAAGCTGGAAGCCCGTACCGGACGCAAGACGACGCTGGTCCACGTCGCCTCGGGCTGGCGGCTGGATCTGAGCGCCCACCGGATCGTCTGCGCGTCGTTTTCGCCGGACAGCAACACGTTAGCCACGGGACATGAAGACAGCGTGGTGCGGATCTGGGATTGTGAAACCGGCGCGTTGCTGAAATCGCTCAAAGGCAGCACGGCCGCCATCACGTCGCTGGCCTTCGCTCCTGACGGCCGCCGGTTGGCGGCCGGCGCCGAGGATGGCAGCGTGCTGGTTTGGGATCCGGCCGCTGGAGACGAAGTCACGCGGCTCGCCATGCAAGAGGCGCCGGTCAACTGCGTGCGCTGGTCGCCTCAAGGGGACCGGCTTGCCTTGGCGTTGGGACGTTGGTCGCAGGGCGACACGGCGGCGCTCGTCGTCTGGTCGCCGGGCGAACGGCTGATTTCGCCCCCGCAGCCGCTCGCGCAACCGGTCGGTGCGCTGGATTGGCTGCCCAACGGCGAATCGCTGGTGCTGGCAGATTGGGACGGCCGAGCGCGCGTTTGGAGCGTCGCCGCGGAGACGACGGTCGGCTGGTTGACGCTCGAGAAAGATTTGGTGTCAGCGGCGGCATGGTCGCCCAACTGTCCGTTGATCTCCAGGCCTCAGGCAGAGCAACTCACGACAGGCGCCCGGCTCTGAAAGCGCGCCTAAGCGAGCGAAGTCCGAGCGCGGCGGCTCTGCAACAAAACGAGCGATGGAGTCGGCGCCTTGTCGGCTTCCGCTCCGCGAAAGCACGTCCTTCCCGCGGAACGAAAGTGGACGATCTGCCCGCGACGACATGGATTCTGGGGGTTAATCGCATGAACGTATCCTGGATGGCGACGCTGCTGATCGGCGGCTGGCTGGCAGTTTGCGGCGCGGCGGTTGCCGCCGAGGCGCCGACTGATGACAACCTGGCTGCGAAAGCCGAACCGGCGCCATCGCTCCGCGAGCTGATCGACGGCGCCGTCCGCGACGTGCAGATCTTCGCCGACGCGAAGACCGAGCGTCCGGCCCGCGTCGTGGTCGCCATGCGTTGGGCGAACAACGCTCGCGGAAGCGAAGACGGCACGACCGTGCTGTACGTTCATGACGGCCGGCCGCTGGCCGTCGCCTGCCTCTATCCGTGGGAAGGAAAGCTCGTCCGCGAATTCAGCGCGCTTTCGCTCGATCGGATCGTCGCCCGCCGCGACGGCGCCTTGATCTGGCAGCCGCGGGAGCCGGGCCTCAAATTCGCCGACATTCCCGCGGCGCCGGCTCCCGAGCCGAAAGCGACGCAGCGTTTGCGGCAGATGAAATCGCTCGCCTCGCAATTCCATTCGACCATGCTCGGCTGGAAAGCCGACAATACGGACCGCGAGGAGCTGCGGCTGCTGCCCCGGCCGTTGTACCGTTACGAACCAACGGCAGGGCGAGTCTTCGACGGCGCCGTGTTCGCCTTTGTGATGGGGACCGACCCGGAATCGCTGCTGCTGATCGAAGCGGCCAAACAGGGCGACGCGAGCCATTGGCAATATGCCTTTGTGCGTCGCACGTCGGGTCAGCTCGAAGGCCGTCATCGCGGGCAGATCGTGTGGCGGGCGGACCGGTTCCCTGAGATGCGCAACGTTTACGGGCCAAACTTTTCCGTCGTCAGCCTGCTCCCGCCGGAACTGCTGCCTGAAATCGAGAACT
>DASZUP010000008.1:0-11548 GCA_035547635.1 Pirellulales bacterium | reverse complement strand
CGTCCATCCCGATCCAATCAAGTCGGTCGTGCTGGTCGACCAGCGCGCCAGCGCCGATCAGCGTAAGGCCCTGGCCGACTTCGTCCGCGAGCACGCCGGCCGCGTGGCAGGCGAGATCGTTCGCGTCGCGCCGCTGCCGATCGACATGAAGTTCGACCACATCGACATGGTCGGCAACCTGAAGGCAGGCAAGGAGGCGCATCTGCAAACGCGCAAGCTGAAGAAGGGGGACTGCGTCTGCACGAACGAGATCGTATTCTATCCCCCCTTGGCCAAGGTCGACAACTCGGCGCCCGCATTCACGGTCGACGGCGGTTTCACGGGCCGGGGTCTCGGCCAGCAATGGGCCAACCCGGGAACCCGCAGCGCCTTCTTGGCGACGTTCGCCTATTAAGCGATCGCCTGCGGCGGTCGATGCTCTCTGTACTTACAAAAGCTCCCGCGCAGAAGCGCGGGAGCTTTTTTTGTGACTCGCAGCGATCCGGGAGGCCGCGGCGGCGCGGGTTGCCTGCGCCGCTGCCGGCACTTACGATGGCAAGCCTCGCCGCGCCGGCAGCGTTTTGGCCGGCCAACGTTCGTCCGAAGAGGCCCCCCGATGAGTCGCCGCCTGCTTGTTTGCTGCGTTATCCTGTTGGCCGCATTGGCTGCCCCCGCTGCACATGCGGCGCCGCCCGAGCGGCATGTCGTCGTGATCAGCATCGACGGCTTTCCGGCATATTTGTTGAACGATCCCAAGCTGCCGCTGCCCACGATTCGGGCTCTGGCGGCCGCCGGCGCCTCGGCGGAAGGGATGCACGTTTCCAACCCTTCCGTCACCTGGCCCAACCACACGTCGCTGATCACCGGCGTACGGCCGGAGAAGCACGGCGTGCTGTTTAACGGCGTGCTGGTTCGCTCCGGAGCCGGGTCGCCCGTGGCGCTCGACTCGAAGCGAGACAAGGCGGACCTGGTCCGCGTGCCCACGCTTTACGATCGTCTGCACCAGGCCGGCTACTCGACCGCGGAAATCAACTGGCCGTGTACTCGCAACAGCGAAAGCCTGGACGACAGTTTTCCCGACGTGCCGGACAACGTGGAACATTCGACCCCGCGGCTGCGCCGCGAACTGGCGGCCGCCGGCATTCTAAGCGACGAAACCGACGCCAGCTTCCGCTCGCTGAGCATCGTCGGCCGCGACGACGCCTGGACCAGGGCCGCCTGCCACGTGATTCGCAAACGCAAGCCTCACTTACTGCTACTGCACCTGCTGAACGTCGATGCAACGCATCATGCCGAAGGCCCCCAGTCGCAGCCGGGTTACACAGCCGTAGCCTATGCGGATTGCTGCGTGGCCCGCGTGCTGGCCGCCTTGGATGAAGCCGGCATTCGCGATCGGACCACGGTCTTCATTGTGGCCGATCACGGCTTCAGCATCGCCAAGAAGGCTTTGAAACCCAACGTGGTACTGCGACAAGCAGAGCTGCTGACAAGCAGCCGGCCCGGCAAGATCGACACGGCCCGGGCCCAGTCGTTCCCGGAAGGCGGCATCGGCATGGTCTACCTCACCGATCCCGCCACGCGCGAGGCCGATCGGCAGCGAGTCATCGAACTGTTCAGCGGCCGCGAAGGCATTGCCGAAGTATTGACGCCCGATCAGTTCGCCAAGCACGGCTTGCCCCACCCGCGCGAGTACGAACAAATGGCGGACCTGGTGCTGGTCGGCCAGGACGGCTACGCCTTTTCGGGTTCGGCCGACGGAGAGGAGTTCGTCGTGCCGCAGGCCACAGGCGGCATTTCGCTTGGCAACCACGGCTTCATTGCGACCAATCCCAAGATGAACGCCGTATTCGTCGCCTCAGGCGCCGGCATCAAGCCGGGCGTCAAGCTGGGGCTGATCGAAAACATCGACGTGGCGCCCACCGTCGCTCGCGTGTTGGGTCAGGAACTGCCTGGCGTTGACGGCCGGGTCCTGACGGAAATCCTGCAACCGTAAAGCACAGCGATAGTGCGTCTGCGTGTAGCGGAATTCTCACGAATTCCGCTACAGTTGTTATCTATCGGCGACCATAAACCAGCGGTCGGTGAATTCGCGGCCCAGGATTGGTATGATGCCGTTCGCCGCGTTGCCGTTCACGAGTTCCGAGCGAAACGCTTCCTTCGAAATTGACAGTCCCACGCCAGAGCCAGCCATGTCTGAAGCCCAACGTCCCGCTATGAGTCACGCGTCGCACCATCCTGCCCAACAAGCCGCGCAGGCCGAACCTTCGCTGACGCCCAGCGAGGGTTGGCACTGCAGCCATTTGTATTACCGTTTCGACCGCCGCGAATTGAAGCGACTGACGGCGGCCGAGTTGCAGGAGGGTTGCCAGACGCTCGTCTCCGTGCTCGATCCGGCCGGCGCCGAGGCCCCGGCCAAGCTGCAAACCTCGGTCGTCAGCGGGCACAAGGCCGACTTCGGCTTGCTGCTGCTCGATCCCGACCCGCTCAAAGTCGACGCGGTGCATCAGCGATTGATGGCTTCGCCATTGGGAACGGTCTTGGAACCGACCTACTCGTTCGTATCGTTGACGGAAGTCTCTGAGTACGTGCCGTCGGTGGAACAGTACGGCCAGCGCCTGGTCGCGGAAGGGGAAGACCCGAACGGCCCCGCCTATCAGGCCAAGCTGAAAGCCTATGAATCTCGCGAAGTGATGATGCGGCGACAGCGTCTGACGCCCGAACTGCCTCCCTGGCCGAGCTTCTGCTTCTACCCGATGAACAAAAAGCGAAAGGTGGGCGAGAACTGGTTCCTGCTGCCGTTCAGCGAGCGGAACCGGCTGATGGCCGAGCATGGCCGCAGCGGCATGCTGTTCGGCGGCAAGGTTTCGCAATTGATCACCGCCTCGACCGGCTTTGACGATTGGGAATGGGGCGTGACCCTTTGGGCTCGCAACCCCGAGTTCCTCAAGGAGATCGTCTACAAGATGCGGTTTGACGAGGCCAGCGCCCGCTACGCCGAGTTCGGACCATTCTACATCAGCTACATCATGACGCCGGCAGAGATGCTCAAGCACTGCCGGGTGAGCGGGTAAGCGCGGCCCGATCTGGCGGGCGAGTCAAGGTTGAGGCCGTTCTGCCGGCGGATCGCCCGCATTGCATTCGCGCGCCGCAGGATCGGCCGCCGTGCCATGCGCCGCACGGCGTTTCCGGACGCTCCAGCGGGCGAATAGAAATCACTGCGAGAGCGAAGGTTCCGGCGTCAAGCCGCCATACAAGCGATCCTCTTCCTCGTTGGGCGAAGGGATTTCGACATTCTCAAACGCCCCAGACGAGGCTATTCAACAGCCACGTAATACCCCCAGCAACGCACAAAAAAGGCCAGCGGCCGGTCAATTTGACTGTGCCAGTTGAGCCAAAAGAAACAAAAAACGCAGGCGTTGAACCGCGACGGGCTTGACGTTGGACCGGACAATCGCGCGGGCGCCATGCGAATAGAATCGCGGCTTGGCCAGAAACGCACGGCAGGTGTACGATTGGAACAAACAAAGAGGCGATCATATGCCAAGGAATCGGTCAGTCTCGTCGACCAAGGAAAGTTGGCTGAGCATTCGGGTTGAGCCTGAACGAAAGGTGGTGATTGAACGCGCAGCGAAGCAGCAAGGCAAGACTGCTAGCGCTTTCGTACGTGAAAACGCATACCAGCTTGCGGCGGGGCTGCTGGTTGACGAGGAGGCGATTTCGCTGAACCGGAAGCGAATTGCGCATATTTTTGAAACCCTCGATCACCCGCCCGCCACGAACGTCGCGGCCATCCGCAAACTGCTCTCTGAGCGGTCGGTTTTGGACCGCTGATAGTCAACAGTCTGCCGCCCGATTATCGTCGCGCCGCGGCCTGGAAGCGAGCCCGCAAAGACTCTAGCTCTTGCCTGGCAATGAAGCCCACGCAATCGCTGCCGAGCATCGCCGAACACCACGGCAGGACTTCGTCCGCAGTCAGGTCGCTCCCCTTGATCGCCTTAAAGACCACGCTCAAGCAATCCTCGATGTCTTCGGTCATCAGCCCCTCGTCGCTCGCCTCGACCTGATAGCTGGCATCCTCCATCAGTTCCACCGCGAGCTGCATCGCCAACCGAATCTCGCCTGCTTCGATCAAGCGCCCCAAGTTCCGCTTCACTTCGGCGTAGGCTTCGTAGTCGTAATCGAAGTTGCGGTTCATGTCCCGCTCGTTGAAGCGCGTGGCGTCTGCAATCGCCTGGCGAGTCGCGGCCGCCAGTTCGTCCAGCGTCGCAGAAACCTCAACTCGGGCGTTAATCTGACGGAGAATCCGGTGATCGGCTTGAGCCAACTCCAGCAGAAGATCGACGAGCTCCGCTTTCTTGCGCTTGGTTAGCGCTTGGCGCAATTGAATGCCGGGGACGGGACGTTCGCTTAGGGGACGCAGTTTGCGCGACTTCCATCGGGGCATGGCGGCACTTCCGTTTGCGTTTCAATGCAGTCGTTCACATCATCCGGGCGCCCGGATGCATTCCTTTCGGCAATTTCCGTTCTGAAGGCGCCTTGAACTGCCGCTTCTGGAGGCACAGTTTAACGAGCGACGGTCCGTGATAGTCCCTAAGTCCCGCCGCAGGGAAAACGGAATTCTCACGAATTCCGCTACACGCGATTGCAGCTTATTACTCATCTTTCGCCTCTGCTTCCGAACGCTCGGCGTCTTCGCCTCCTTCTTCCACCTTGGCGGCATTTCCCTTCAGCACCGGCTTGAGCACGATGGTCACTTTCGTGCCGAGCGGCGGAATCCGCTCGGTGAACGCGTCGAAGGCCAACTGGCCCGCCTTGTCGGAACTTTCGATTGGCAGATCGAGCATGGCGGTGGGAAAGTTGGAGACGCAAATGAAATCGCCTTGCTCGGCCTGGTAATGCTTCTTGCCGGTCGTCTCATCGACCCAAAAGCCGCTGCCGCCGAATACCCAGGATTGCTCTAACGACTTCTGCGTGCCGAAGTGACGCACCCAGTCCTGCGCGCGGGCCCGCTGACGGTTGCCCTGTTCATCGGTCCAGAAGAGCCAGACGTCGATTTGCGTGCCGCGGGCCGGCTGATAGTCCGGCACGAATCGCGCCGGATTGCCTGGCTCGGCGCCGACGGCCAACAACGCCGCGTGCACCTTGTAGGGCTCGACCGGCACGCTCAGCACCGATTCGTGCTCCTTCGAGCCGCGCGGGCAGACCAGCATTTCCAACTGGCCTTCGCGCAGGCAAACCTCGCCGACCATGACCACCCGCTTTCGCGCCGCGTCGAGCCAGAGCGGCTGCTTCGGATCCAGGCGTTTCAGGCCGGGAATGTCGTCGGCCCCTCGCGCCATCGCCGCCCCGCCGAACGACGCCGCCACCCAAGCCAGAGCCGTTACGAAAGACGCCAAGACCATCCGCCGTGAAGTTCGCATCAATCGCTGCATGACCCAATCCTCTGTTGTGTAGGGGACCGCACGAGCTTGGACCGGATATCTTGCTCGCGCGCCGACCGCTCAGGCGAGGCGGTAAGATGTAGAATACCCGTTGTTTGCCACGAACGGCAACCCGTCGCCTGTCGCGTTCGAACGCTTGCCGTTTGGCGCATAGATCGTTAGGCTTGGCCGCAGGCATGTTTGCCCCAGGCTGATCCAGTAGCCGGCGCGGGAATTGAGTTGAAATCATTTTCGGATAGCCCGCCGCGACTTGGAAAGCCGCTCCTTCCTCATCGAAGAACTTCTGGCTCGGACGCAATTTTCGTATGGCTACGACCACCGGCTCTCGGCCTCGAAACGCACGCACAGCCGCCGCAAGCGGCTTGCTCAGCGGTCAATCGCTTCGCAACGGCTCGCCCTGGCAATCGACCACGCTCGTCGAAGATCGCCAAGCGTGGGAAGGCCTGACGCGCGGGTTGGCAAAGCGGAGCGTCTCGCACGCCCTTGCACGCCGCTTGGGAGCAAACGCCCCTTTTTTGAGTTGGGGATGGCCCTGCGATCCATCCAGCGAAATCGCGGATACCGTGCGTGTCGCCGCCGAGCTGGCAGCCTGGACTCCGGGCCGCAAGAACGCCCGCGGTGAAGCCCCGGCTGAGGCGCTCGATCGCTGGCTGGCCGCGGGCCCCAGCGACGCGGCTTCGCCCGAAGCGGCCTTGGAATCGCTGGCCTGGGCCCACGGCCTGGCTTTGTGCGCCGCCTCACTGGAACCGGCCGCCTGGCTGGCAGGGCTGGAGAAACTGGTACACACGGCCGAGGAGGCGGCGCCTTCTCATGCCAAGAATCTGCTGGCCGCCGCGCTGTTTTCCGCAGAACTGCCGGCCACGCTGGCATATTGGTTCCCCGAGTTTGCCGTTTGCGCGGAGTTGGCGGGGCCTGGGCGCGAAGCCGCCATCCAGTGCCTGGAAGAAGCCACGGATGCCGAGGGGGTGATCCACGCCTCCTATCTGCCGTGGCTGCGCCCGCTGTTGGCCTCATGGACCCGGCTGGCGGCGATGGATGAGGTGCAACGGCGAGCCGAACGCAGCAAAGCCGCCGCCCCGCGCTTCGCCGATCAGCCGCGCTTTGCCAAGGCAATTGGACAGGCTTTGCGGCTGACGCGCCCCGACGGCTCGCAAGCGCTTTCGCTCTCGGCGACCACGACGCAATCGACAGCGACGACGAGCCTGTTCGCCGCCGCCTTAAAATTCGCCGATCAGCCGGCGCGGCGCATCGCGGCTTTGGCGCTGCCCAAGGCATTGGAAAGCAAACCCGCCGCCGGGGCGAAGACAAAATCAGCGGCCAAAGCGAAAGGCCCCGCGCGAACGGCGCCGTCGCCCGCGTTCAATTCTGAATTGTCGCAACTCGCCGTGCTTCGCCCGGGGTGGAAGACGTCCGACCCGAGGCTCACGGTGGCCTACGATAAACAGCAGATACGCGCAGAATTGGCCTGCGGCCGAGAGTTCGTCGCCAGCGGCGCCTGGAATCCCGAGATCGAATGGAATGGTATGTCGCTGAAGCCCGCCTCGGAGTGGGAAGAGGTCTGCTGGACCTCGGACGACGACGTCGATTACCTGGAGTTGGAGATTTCGCTGACCGGCGACGTACGCGTCCAGCGGCATATTCTGCTGGCGCGGGAAGATCGCTTTTTGCTCGTCGCCGACGCCATCCTCGGTCAGCGCCCGGGGCGGATCTCCTATCGCTCTGCACTGCCGCTGACGTCGGCGGCCCGCTTTCTGCCGGCAAAAGAATCGCACGAAGGGCAACTGGCCTGTAGCGGCGTTTGCGGCCTGGCCTTGCCGCTGGCCCTGCCAGAGTGGCGTTCGGCGGCAAGCTGCGGTTCATTGAGCGCCATCGACGGCCAACTGGTGCTGCAGCAATCGGCTGAAAAAGCCCAAGCCATGTTCGCGCCGCTGCTGATCGATCTGTCGCCGCGGCGGCTCTCCAAACCTTTCACCTGGCGGCAACTGACCGTGGCGGAGAATCGGCAGATCCTTCCCCGCGACGCGGCCGTCGGCTACCGGGTCCAGCTTGGCGCCCAACAGTGGATGATCTATCGTTCCTTGGGACAACGCGGCAACCGCACGCTGCTCGGCCACAACCTGGTCTCCGAGTTTCTCGTGGCGCGCTTTCCCCGCAGCGGGGTCGTTGAGTCGCTGCTCGAAATCGAAGGCCCTGCCGAATGATCTCCCGCGTATCTGCTCAGCATTGCTCCTTTTGACTTCCGCTTTGCGCCCCATGGACACTGCGCACCGGATCGCCGAAAACCTGCACCAGGTGCAAGCGCGGATTGCGGCGGCGGCGGCGCGTAGCGGTCGTCAGAGCAGTGCCATCCGACTCGTGGGCGTCACCAAGTACGTCGGCGCCGAAGAAACGCAAGCGCTCGTCGCCGCCGGTTGTCTCGATCTGGGCGAGAGCCGCCCCCAGGAACTGTGGCGCAAGGCGACGGAACTGTCCGACCAGCCGGTACGCTGGCACATGATCGGCCATTTGCAGCGCAATAAGCTGGCCCGGACGCTGCCGTTGGTCTCGTTGATCCATTCCGGCGATAGCTTGCGGCTGCTCGAAGCCATCCACGCGGAAAACCTCAGCCGCTCGATGCCGCCTTCGCCGGTGCTGCTGGAGGTGAACGTTTCCGGCGACGCCGCCAAACACGGCTTCGCCCCAACGGAACTCGAGCCGCTGGGCCAGGCGCTGGCAGCGCTGAGCGGAGTCGAGCCTCGCGGACTGATGTGCATGGCCGGTCGCGAGGCGAGCGTGGACGAAACCCGGCGAGAATTCGCTCGGTTACGCGCATTGCGAGATCGTCTGCAAACCGCCTGGGGCGAGCGATGCAGACTGGACGAACTATCGATGGGCATGAGCGGAGATTACGAAGCGGCAATCGAAGAAGGCGCTACGCTGGTCCGCATCGGCTCGGCGCTGTTCGAGGGGCTCGAGCCGTGATTGAGCTGGAAGCTCGTCGCGACGGCTTGCTGCTGCCTGTGCGAGCCCACGCCGGTGCGCGGCGCAGCGAACTTCGCGGCGCCCAGGACGGCGCTTTGAAAGTTGCGGTGACGCAGGTTCCCGAGAAGGGCAAAGCGAACAAGGCGATCATCGAATTGCTGGCTGACGCGCTTTCGCTGAAAAAATCGCAGATCGAGCTGATCTCGGGCGAGACCTCTTCGCAGAAGAAGTTCCTCATTCGCGGGGTCGACCGAGAGACGCTCGCCGAGCGAATCGCCGCCGTGCTGGACTGCGGAGATCTGAGCGACGGCGCCTGACGTTTCGGCGCCTTGCGTTTCGACCCCATGGGCTCGGGAGCGAGCGACCGAGGCCGGAAGCAACGGCTCGCCCCGAATGCCCGGCCGCGCAGAGTTATTCCTCGATGCGTATCTCGAGGATCTCGAACTTCATGGTTCCCGCTGGGACGGGAATCTCGACCTTCTCGCCAACCTTCTTGCCTACCAGGCCTTGAGCCAGGGGGCTGGTAATCAAGATCTTGCCGGCATCGTAGTCTTCTTCGCCGGCGCCGACCAACGTGAACTCCTCGTTGTCGCCGAAGTCGAGATCCTTGACCACCACGGTGCTGCCGAAACCGACCTCGTCCTTGGGAAGCGTTGAGGTGTCGACAATGCGTGCGCGGCTCAACTTGTCGCTCAGCAGATTGATCTTGGCCTGCAGCATGCCCTGCGATTCGCGGGCGCCGTGGTATTCGGCGTTTTCCTTCAAATCGCCGGCGCTGCGGGCCTCGGCGATCCGCTCGGCAATCTTGGGCATTTCGACATCTTCCATGTGCTTGAGCTCGGCCATCAGTTTTTCGTAACCGGCTCGGCTGATCGGAACGACATCGGACATGGTTTTTCCTTCCCCACGAACTTTTGCCCCGCAAACGATGAAAACAAACGCGGCCTCCCACATCGGAGGCCGCGTCCATCCGCGTATTCTGTTCGCCTGGGCGCGACGTGTAAAGTGCATTCGCCGCTCATTTGAGCGACGACTCGGCGGCCTCGGGCTCTGTCCGGAGAGCTGCAAGGATTGAGCGAGCAAATCGGGCGAGCCGGTTACTTGCCCCCCCCGGGCGAGCGATCTTCGGGCAAGTAGAGCAAACGTCCGCAGCTCAGGCAGGCCACGATCTTGCCCATCAACATCGAGCTGAACAAGTTCGCCGTGACCTGGTGATGGCAGCCCCCGCATACCTCCCCCTCGACCTGCGCCATGGCGTCCGAGCCTTTGCTGTGGACAATGCGTTGGTAGGCGTCGCGAAAGTCGGCCGGCAACGTGGATTCAATGCTCTTGAGCTCCGCCTCCAACCGCTCAACATCGCCGCTCAATGTCGCCTGGAGATCGCGGACCTGGCCTTGCGTTTTGACGAGGTCTTCCTGGCCCTTGGCCAGCTTCTGCTCGGCCTCGGCGACGGTCGGACCGAAGGCGTCGATTTTTTCCAGCGCCTCGAGAATTTCGTCCGCCAACACGCTGTTGGCCATCTCATCGGCGGCGATTTGATCCTTGAGCGCCTGATATTCGCGATTACTGCTGGCCGCATTGAGCTTGGCCTTCAGATCGAGGATTTTATTCTCCCCGGTCTTTAACAGAAGTTGACGCTGATCCGCGGCGACTTTCGCAGCCTTGACGTCGGCCTTGAGCTGGGTCAGCTCGGCCTCGAGTCGGGCCACGTTGGCCTCGCGCGCACGGATTTGCTTGGGGCCTCGTTCGAGCCGCTCTCGCAAGTCGCTCAATTGGCGATGGATGCGATGCAGCTCCCGGAGCACCCCGGCGGTTATGGACATGGGTCGATGCACTCCCCTGAGATTGCTGAAGCTTCAAGAGCCTCATGATACCATGAGCCGGCTCGACCGCCACGGAAACGGCGCAACGGCTTCTCTCATCATAAAAAAACCGCTGGTCGTTTGACCAGCGGTTCGCGCCTTAGTCCGGCGAATTGCGGAAGCGAGCGTCAACTGGCAATACCTTCCAGGAAGCCTTCCAACTGCTTGCTGCGCACAGGATGCTGCAGTTTACGCACCGCTTTGGCTTCAATTTGTCGCACGCGTTCACGCGTGACTTTGAAAATCCGGCCCACTTCTTCCAGGGTGTAGGTATAGCCGTCGCCCAGGCCGTAACGCAGTCGAATGATCTCGCGTTCGCGGAAAGTCAGGGTTTTCAGCAGGTTTTCGATCTTTTCCCGCAGCATGCCCTGCGAAGCGGAGCGGAGCGGGCTTTGGGCGCCGTTGTCTTCGATGAACTCGCCGAAGGCGCTGTCCTCGCTCTCGCCGACAGGCCGATCGAGGCTCACCGGATGTCGCCCGATGTTCAGCACGCGGCGGGTCTCCTCAATGCTGATGTCGGCGGCCACCGCCGTTTCCTCGGTCGTGGGCTCACGGCCCAGTTCCTGCAGCAGCCGCTTCGATACGTTCCGCAGCCGCGACAGAACGTCGATCATGTGGACCGGAATGCGGATCGTGCGGGCCTGGTCGGCGATGGCGCGGGTGATGGCCTGCCGGATCCACCAGGTGGCGTAGGTGGAAAATTTGTAGCCGCGGCGATACTCGTACTTGTCTACCGCCCGCATCAGACCGGTGTTCCCCTCCTGGATCAAGTCCAGGAAGCTCAAGCCCCGGTTGCGATACTTCTTGGCGATGGAAACCACCAGCCGCAAATTGCCGCCCGACAGCTCGCGCTTGGCGCGTTCATAGTCCTGATACTGCTGCCGCATCGTCTCGCAGCGCCGCAGCAAAGCGGCCGGACTTTCCATGGTCATCAGGATCGCATCGCGCAATTCTTTCCGCAAATTGGCCCGCTCGTCCTTGGCGGCCGTGTGGTCTTCCAACTGATTGAGCCGCTCCTGCAGGCGCGCCATCCTCCGGACGATCTCTTCCAGCTCGCGCATCATGGGTTGTACGCGGCGGGTGCGGAGGCTCAACTCCTCCACCAGGGTCAATGCCTTGCGGCGACGCGACAAGAACCGATTGCGAGCGGCGATCCGCTCTTCGCGCGGCAGCTTCTTGCTGACGACCATCCGGAAATCGCGGCGGTTCTGCTCCAGCAAGTGAGTCAGCGTCCGCAGGTTGTGCGGCATGCGGGCCATGATCTGTTCTTTGGTCAAGCGCTCGGTGAGCGAGACCTTGATCGTG
>DASZUP010000007.1:0-1971 GCA_035547635.1 Pirellulales bacterium | reverse complement strand
CGCTTCGTAATGCAAGGCCAATCGGGCATGGTAGTTGGCGGCGGTGATCAGGTTGTGCATCTTGGTCTGATGTTCGAGCACCATCAGTGCCACGATATCGCTGTGCGGAGTGAGATACGGCGCGGCGTCGATCAGACCTTCGACGCTCGAACGGTTGGCGCCGGCGGCCCGGTCAAGGTTTTCGGGCCGCTGCCGGTCCGTCACCGTGACATTGCCCATGTGCGTCTGGGCGCCGTGCTTGCCGGTCACGAACCAGCCGCCCCAGCGGTCGCGCAACGGGCTGGCGTGATTCGTGGTGAAGGTGCCGGCGCTGAACACGGGTTGCCCGCTGGCGTCGGGATAAACCGAACGTACCAGGTGGCCCGGAACTTCCTCGGTTTTCGAAGAGGAGTGGCAGAGCAGGCAATCATGCGTCTGGCGCAAAAAGACCGGTTTGTCGACGCGCTGCTGAGACAGGGTGTAGAACACGGCGCCCTGCCGCGGATCCGTGGTCGAGACCTCCACCACTTCGCCCTGCTGAACGTAGCCGATATACGTCTCGTCGTTGAAGTACAAGGCCCGGGGCGTGCGCCGCGAAATTCGCTGCCGCTGGAAGCTGGTCTTGGAGAACACGAGCGTCTGCGAGGCCGTCGAAATGCCCAACTGCTCCAGCACCGCCGGCAGATAGCCTCGCTGCTCGTCGTAGTTCAGCTTCGCTTCGCCGGCATCGAGCCGTTGCTGCAAGCGGGCGATCGGATCGTCAACCGACGCCTTGAGGTAGTCGATCGGCTCCTGTTCATAAGGCAGATCGGCACAGGCGGTACGCGGCAGGAGCAAGGCCGACAGCAGCATCGCCAATGCCCCCATGGGAAAGCGGGCCGCATGGCGCCAGGAGGCAGGAACTCGGACGCGGGGGAACCGGCGATCTCTCGCAGGCATGGCTGTGTCTCCAGCGATTCTTCTGTCCGGCTGAGGATGCCGTCGGGTGGGCGTTCGCGTGACACGGCTATTATAAACGGCCGAATTGTGGATAACAAGGTCCGTTTAGTGTCTTTTTTGCGCGGGCGTCTCCGAGAGCTAGCTCTTGGGGCGGACTTCCAGCAGCACGCTTTCGGAATCGGTCCCCGGCAGCGGCCAGTTTTCCAGCTTTCGCAACTGCAGCTTGGCCATCAGTCCGCGCTGCCGGGCCTCTTGGCGCTCCTCGACCCAGCCGGGTCCCTTGATGGCAAGCAAGCGGTCGAAGGCGCCCCAGTAGGGCTCGAACCAGACGAGCAGTTTGGCCAACGACGCCACGGCTCGGGCCGTTAGAGTATCAAACGATTGGGCCGCCAGCACGTCCTCGGCGCGGCAATGGTGAACGGGCAGCGCCAGGCCCAAGTTCTGCACGATATCCGCCAGCACGCGAGCCTTCTTGCCTACCGATTCGGACAGTGCGACGGTCAGATCCGGACGCAAAATGGCTAACACAACAGCGGGTGCACCGCCCCCCGAGCCGACGTCGAGAATCCGTTCTTCGGGCTGAATGTGGCGGCTCAGGACGAGCGCATCCGCCACGTCGCGGGCCACGAATTTGTCGTAATCCGTGTGCCGAGTCAAATTGACCTTCGCGTTCCAGTCCCACAGGGCCTGGCAGTAATTCTCGAGCAGCGAGATCTGTTCAGACGGCAGGTCTATCTGATGCCGCTGCAAGGCGGAGCGCAGATTGGATTCAGGGGAATCGGCGGCAGAGTCAGCGGGCATCAGTCAGGCAAAGTTGGAATGGAAAAGCGAGCCAGGAAGTCGCGGCCAGCGTGGCAGCGCAAGCCAACCTAACGTGCCTGCTTTCCCGACACTAGCCGTCTTGAGCAAAATTCCGCTCGCGCCCCGCTTGTCCGGCTTAATGGCCGCGCGTGGCGATTTCTTTCCTCTCCGGACAGACTTTATCTCTAATAACCGCCCCGGTTTGCGATATCGGCGCCTTTTCCAATATTCACGCGCGGCCAGCAACCTTTC
>DASZUP010000006.1:0-6419 GCA_035547635.1 Pirellulales bacterium | reverse complement strand
TTCCCCGTCACGCGCGCCAAACGTGGCGCCGTGGTGCTGGCCCAGCATGGCGACCCGCGGATGCGCAACCAGTTCGGCCGGCACGTGCTGATGGCCACGCACCTGTATGGGCCGGGGCGCACGGTGTTCATTGGCTTCGACAGCACTTATCGCTGGCGCTACCTGCACGAAGAGTACTTCGACGGCTTCTGGGCCCGGCTGATCGATCGCGTTGGCCGCAGCAAAGTGCTCGATGCGCGCTATCCGTTCAAGCTGGCCGTCGACAAGAGCGCCTACCGCGTCGGCGATCGGATTACGGTCCGCGCCGAACTGCCCGACGACTCGTCCGACGCGACGGTCCTGAGCGAGCTGCGCGGCGAGATCGAATGGGGGCCCGATACGGCGCAGCCGCTGGAATGGGAACCGCTGCCGGATAATCCCAGCGTTTACCAGGCGGCGTTCCCTGCCAACGAGGCGGGCGCTTACACGGTCCGCGTCGCGGCCGGCGCGGGCGTGGAGCTCGAGCGCGGACTGCGTCCGGCGACGGTCGAATTCCGCGTCGAGCCGCCGCAGGCCGAGCGCGACAACCCGACGCTCGACCGGCCGCTGCTGGAAGAGATCGCCGCGGCTTCCGGCGGAACCGTGCTGGCCATGTCGCAGAAGGACAAGCTGGCCTCCGCCTTCCGCACGCACGAAGTCTCTCGCCCCCTGGAATACCGCGACGAAATTTGGGATGCCCCGCTCATTTGCGGCGCCGTCATGTTGCTGTTGACGCTCGAATGGATCTTACGCAAGAAATACCGTATGGCCTGAAGCCTGAAGCCGACCCTATGTCCGCCGCCCTGCAACCCAACGTCCTGCTGGAAAGCTTGCGTCCGCCGCGCGATGCGGTGCGGCGCCGCTTGGCGCGCGTCCGCTGGCGCTTGCGCGGTCGCTTGGCGATCGCAGGACTCACATGGCTTTGGACGGCGCTGGTCTTGCTGGCCGCGGCCAGCCTGGCGGCGGATTGGTTATTGCGGTTCAGCTTGCCCGTGCGGCAGATTCTTTTGGCCCTGGCCGTCGCGGCCCTGGCGGCCATCGCTTATCGCAAGCTGCTGGCGCCGCTGGCGGTGCGGCTGGACGATTTGGACCTGGCGGCCATTTTAGATCGGCGCTGCCGCGGCTACGGCCAGCGCGTAGCCGCCGTGCTGGAACTGCCGCGCTTGTTGGAAGCAGGCATTGGCGTCTCTCCGAGCATGATCCAGGCTGCGGTGTTGGAACATGCCGAGACTCTGGAAGCGACCGACGTCTCCGCCGCGTTCGATCGCCGCGGGCCATGGCGCATGGCGGCGCTCATCGCCATCACGGGGATCGCCGCCGCGGCTTTCGTTTATCTCCAGTCCGAAACGGCCGGCCTCTGGGCGCGGCGCTGGCTGCAAGGCTCGACCGAGCGCTGGCCGCAGCGCAATTATCTGGCGGTGATCGGCTTGAAAGACGGCGAGGCGTTGCTCGTGCCGCGCGGCGAATCGCTGCTGGTGAACGTCGAATCGCAGCGAGCGTTTTCCGGCCGGCCGGGCGGCTGGTCGCTCGACGGTCGCGGCGCGCCGCTGAGCATTCGCACGCTGCGGCAGCCGCAGGCGGAAGTGCCGGAGAAGGTCAGCATCAAGTACCGGCCGGTCAGCGGCGCGGTCCGGCAGGGGAACTTCACTTCGTTCCAGGACGGCCGCTTCCGCTACGAATTGCCGCCGATCGTCGAGCCGACGTCGTTCACCGTATCCGGCGGCGACGATTGGTTCGGTCCCATTCGCATTGAGCCGATCGACCGGCCGGGCATCGATCAGCTTGCCATCGTCGCCCGCCCGCCGGGGAGCAAGCAGAGCGAGACGTTCGCGCACACGGGCGCCGACACGCCGCTGTTGTTCTTGAAAGACTCCGAGTTGGAACTGCAACTGACGGCCAATGCACCGCTCGCCTCGGCCTCGCTCGTTGCCCAGCCCGGTCCGGCGCCGGCGCTCGTGCGAATCGACGAAACGCACTATGCAACGCGCTGGAAAATGGATCAGTCGCAGACCTTCGAGATCCGCCTGGTCGGCCGGCAAGCCGGTTTGGAATCGAAGCCTTACTTCGTCTCCATCGGGTTGCTCGTCGATCGGCCGCCGCGGCTCACGCTGCGATCTTCCGGCGTCGGCAAACGCGTTACCCCGCAAGCAAAAATTCCGCTGCAGTTGCGGGCCCAGGACGATTTCGGCCTGAAGTCTCTGGCCATGGAAATGGAACAGACCGTTCCGAGCGAGAAGAAAACGGAGACCAGCGTCCGCAAGACGGCCATCGAGTTGCCTGAGCCGGCCGCAGGCGAAAAGCTGACCGATTTCGAAACCCAGCCGCTCGCGTCGCTGGCCCAGTATGGCCTGGCCGCCGGCACGCTCGTGAAGTTGCGAGCGACTGGCGAAGACAACTGCGCTCAAGGCGCCCAGGCCGGCGCTTCGCGCTGGCTCAGCTTTCAACTGGTCACGGCGGAGGAACTGTTTTACGAGATCTTGATGCGGCAGCGGGCGGAGCGGGCCAAGTTCGCCGCCGCCCTGGAAACAGCCAAGGCCCAGACGGAGCCGCTGGCCGGCGAACTGGAGTCGGGACCGCTGGCGGCCGTCGCGCGTAAGCATCAGCTTGTTGCACGGCAGGCGTGGCAGACGGGCAACCGGCTCGAGGCCACGCTGGTCGAGATGACGCTCAACGACCTGGGCGGCGAGGAAGCCCGGCAGTTGTTGAAGACCAAGGTCATCGACGCCATCCGGCGCCTTCATGCCGAACCAATGACGCAGCTCCGCGCCGCGCTCGATGCGGCCGTCGCCGCCGGGCAGCCCTCGGCCGAACAATTGGCGGAAGTGCGGCGCCTGCACGGCGAGGTGGCGGAGACGATGCAAAAGGTGCTCGACCAGATGTCTCTGTGGGAAAACTTCATCGACGTCCTCAATCAGCTTGACGAGATCGTCAAGCTGCAGAACGACGTCCTGAACGCGACCGAACAGGAGAAGAAGAAACGCACGAACGATTTGTTTGATGACTAAGCTCGTTCCCACGCTCTGCGTGGGAACGCAACACACGGACGCTCTGCGTCCTTGGTAAGCAGTGGTTATGCAAACATTGGTTATTACGACACGTAGCCCAAGCATCGATGCTTGTGCTACGAGAACGCGTGTAGGAATCGTGGAGTCGAAAACGCTTCCCCCTCACCCCGACCCTCTCCCAAAGGGAGAGGGAGGAAAGGCGAGTTGGCAGGAGAAAAGACGATGAAACGTTCGAGATGGATTCGATGGGCGAAAACGCCGGCAACGGCCCTGCCAGGCGTCGTCTTGCTGGGCGTCATTGCGGCAGCGCTCGGGATCGGCTCGGCGGCCCGCGCTGAAGAAGCGGCTGAAGCTGCTAAGGCATCCCCTGCAAAGACGGCGCCGCAAGCCAAGGCGGCCGATGAGCCTTCGGGCGAGCAGGCCGCGGCGAAGATCGGCGCCAAGAAAGATCCGACCACGCCGGCCGAAGTGCTCAGCTTCCGCCAGGAAAAGGTCGCCGCGGAGATGACCGAACTGGAACAGCGGATGTTCCGTCTGTCCGAGGCGCTCAAGGCAATGGAGCCGGAGAACTCCTCGCGGCTGATGCTCGGCTTGAAGTTCGCCCGCGATGAATTGATCCTGCACCAGATGAAAGAAGCCCAGCAGATGTTGGGCAAGATGAGCCTGGAACAAGCGTCGGTCGAGGAGCAGCAGCTCCTGTCCAAGTTGCAGCGGCTGCACGATCTGCTGCTCTCCACCGATCTTGATTTTCAGATGCAATTGGAACGGCTGCGGCAAATTCGCGAGGCCCTGCGGCGGCTGGAAAAGGCCATCGCCGAAGAAGACCGCGAACGGAAGCTCTCGCAGAAGACGGCCGACAAGCAGCAGGAACTGGAAGGCCTGCGCAAGCAGCGCGCCACGCTCGAAGAGCTGATCGCCCGGCAGCAAGGGCATATCGAACAGTCCGGCAAGCTGGCGGACCCGGAAACCTTGGCGGAGGAAGAACAGCAAGCGCTCGAACAACTCGCGAAAGACCAGGAGGCCACCCGGGTGCTTTCCAAAGCCCTGGCCGCGGAAAAAGCTCAAGGCGCCGAGCCTTCGCCGAACCTGGCTGAAGCGACCAACAAAATGGGCGAGGCGGTGAAGTCGCTGGAAAAGCAAGAGCCCAAACCGGCCCTGCCGCCGCAAAAAGAGGCGCTGGCCGCGCTGGAAAAGGAACGCGACGCCGCGAAGCAGGCCATTGCAGCGCTGGAGAAGAAGCTGGCCCAAGCGAATTTCAGCGACATGCGCCGCGACCAGGCTCAGAACCGCCAATTGAATGAAGGGATCACGCAACTGGTCCGCGACCTGGGCGAGACGGGCGCCGGAGCGCTCGGCGAATTGCTCCGCGCCGACGGCAGCATGTCCGCCGCCGAAGGCAAGCTGGGCCAGCAACTGGCCGACGCCGCCGGCATGCAGCAGCAACAGGCGCTTGACTCACTGAACTACACCAAGGAACTCCTGGAAGAAGAGGCCGAAAAGCTGCTGGAACAGCTTCGCGCCGAGGTCAAACGCCGCGTGCTGGAAGGCATTGGCCGGATGCTGGAAAAACAGATCGCCGTTCGTGAATCGACCGAGCTACTGGGACCGAAAGCGGCTGACGGCTCGCGCCAGGCGCTCAAGTCGATCGTCAGCCTGGGCAAGGCCGAGGAGCGGATCGTCGAGATTGGGGCCGAGTTGTTGACGCTGGTGGAGGAAACCGAGTTCGGCATCGCCCTGCCGGCCGCACTAGTGGTCGTGCTCGACGAGATGTCCGAGGTGCAGCTCTCGCTGGAAGGCGGCGACGGCTCGAAGGAGGTGGTCGCGGCCGAGCGCCAGATCGAGGCCGATCTGGAGGCCCTGCTGGAAGCGATGAAACAGATGCCGTCGTCGCAGTTCTCCAATCAACGGGCGCAACGCGGCCAGCCGGATCGCCGCCGCGAGCTCAACCGCCTGGCGGCGGAGCTGAAGTTGATTCGCCTGCTGCAGCAGCGCACCAACCGGCAGACGACCGACTTCGACGGCCGGCGCGCCGAGAGCAAGACGTTGTCGGCCAGGCTCCGCGAACGGATCGAAACCCTGGCCGACCAGCAGGACCACATCCGCGAAGCGATGCAGCGTCTGGCCGAAGAGCGCAGCGACGACGTGCAATGAACTCGAAAAAATGGATTCAAGCAGGAGCCGAATCATGAGATGCAAACTGTCAGGCGCCTTGGCGGCCGCGCTGCTTGCCGCCGCGACTTCGGCCGCCAGCGCTCAGGAGTTGGGCGCCGATCCGCTGGGCGAGATCGCCCTGGAGATGGACCGCGTCGTGATGGATCTGGAAGGGCATTCCACCGGCAAGCCGACGCAACAGCGGCAGCAGCAGATCGTCGGCAAGCTCGACGTACTGATCGCCCGGCTGGAAGAAGAAGCGCAGTCGATGGGTGGCGGCGCCAGCGGTTCCAACCCGACGCGGCCGCTGGCCGATTCGCAGATCATCGGCGGGCCCGGCGGCATCGGCGATCTGCACGCCGCCCGCAAGACCGGCAAGCAATGGGGCGAACTGCCGCCGCACCAGCGAGACCGGATCGTGCAGTCGCTGACCGAAGGCTTCCCGGCCCACTATCAGAAGATCCTGGAACGCTACTACAAGCGGCTGGCCGAGGAAGCGCCGGCCGAGTCGGACGACGGCGCAAGCGAAATGCCGAACCACCCCGGACGCGATAAGGCGCCGAAAGACATCAGACAACCCGCCAAGGCCCCGCAGCCGGCCGCCGCCGGCGGCGGCCAATAAGCAGAAGCAGCCCATGAACGCGCACTTCCATCATTTGCTTGAACTCATCCCGGCGAGCCGGAGGCGTCAGCCACCGTGTCTTTCCCGGTCTCTCGTCGAGTCAATCGTGTACAAGACGTCGGCACTCCTCGCCGCTTTGGCGGCGCTCAGCGCACTGCTCGCAAACGCGCGCTGCGTTTGTGCCCAGCAAGCGGAGGTTCCCGTCGCGGTTCCCCGCCCGGTCGCGGCGCCCGCGGCTGCCGTTCCTGAAAGCACTTCGCCGGGCGGCCAAAAACCAACCGCCGTCAAGCCCGCCGCCGCGGCGACAACGCCCAAACCGCCGGCCGTACCGTCCGGCCCCGCCGTGGTCACCATTTACGACCAGACGATCCTGGGACCGGTCAAGGCAATCGAAGGCGGCGAGCTGGTCATCGGCGCCAGTCCGCCGCGGCGCGTGGCGATGGACGAAGCGGCGACCGTGTATCTCGGCAACGCCGCCGTGCTGGCGGCTGCATGGGTCGGGCAGGACAACCACGACGCGGCGCAGGTCGGCGGCGCGCCGGCCAAGGCCAGCGGCATTCAAGACATGCATCTGCAGTTGACCGGACTGCGGGCCGGTCAGCCGGTCAAGCAGATCACGGTCA
>DASZUP010000005.1:0-2903 GCA_035547635.1 Pirellulales bacterium | reverse complement strand
GTTCCAACAGCGGCTGCCAGCGCCGCGCCAAAAGCCGCCTCTTCGCGGCGCTGGCAAAGGGCCAGCGACATTTGGAATTCCTGAGCGATGGCCGCGGCCAGCACGGCGTTTTCGCGCAGGCCATTCCCCGCGCCGACGAGCTTGTAGCGACGAGCGCCAAGAGCGCCGGCGATCTCGTCGTAACCTTGGCGGAAGATGCGGGCCATTCCTTCGATGAGTGCCCGCGTCATGTGAGCCGGCGTGAAGTTCTCGGCCGAAATGCCGGCAAAAGACGCCCGCAACTCGGGCTGGTTGCGCGTGCCGGTGAACAGCGGTTCGCAACGTAAGCCGTCGGCGCCCGAGGGCACCCTCGCTGCAAGCCGATTCATCGCCTCGAACAATGAGCCGTGCGATCCGCACTCTGGCGCCATTGAACACACTTGACGAAAGAACCGCTCCAAGATCGCATACGTCCTTCCGCCACATAGCCCCGCGCTGACGAGCAAGTACCCGCCGGGAAACGGCCGCGTCTCCAACCGTTCGCTATACACGAATCGCGGGCTGAACGCGGCGACCTGCCCTCCAGTGCCGACGTTGACCAGCACGGAGTGCTCCAGATCGGCGACGCTGCCGTAGACGGCGGCCTGATTGTCGCCCAGACCGATGCAAACAGGCAATCCCGGCGGCAACCCAGCTTCCGCAGCTCGCACAGCATCAAGCGCTCCCAACGGTTCGCCGCCTCGGCCGACCTCGGGAAACAGTGTGACCGGCAAGCCGAGCGCTTCGATCGTCGGGCGATCCCACCGGCCTTGCGAAACGTCAAATAGCCCGCTGCTGGCGGCCGACGTCGGATCGGTCACGGGCCGCCGGCCGGTTAACAGCGCGGCCAGATAATCGATGATAAAACAAGCCGTCGCGCCCGCAGGCAAGCCGCCGTTGGCGCGCAGCCAAGCGAGCGTCGTGCCCATGTATCCGACGGAAAGCGTGCAGCCGGTTCGCTCGCGCGCCGCTTGCCCCGCGACCGCGCGAGCCTCTTCGAGCCAGGTCCGGCCGCTCGCCGGGTTGATTTCTTCCGCCCGGCGGTCTTGCCAGTTGATGAACGGCCCGAGCGGCGCAAGCTGCTCATCGACGAGCACGACGCCGTGCTGCTGGCCGGTCAGCCCGATCGCTGCGGCGCGGCGCACGTCCGCCCCCAACTGCGCGGCCATCTCGGCGAGCGCCGCCAGCGCCGCAGCGGCGATCCGTCCGGCGTCCCACTCGCTGTGCCCGCGGGCTTTGTGTGCGGGCGTGGTGATTTCGGCGTCGTTTTGTCGCGTGCTTCGGGCGGCGATCTCGCCGCTGGCGACATCCACTGCCAGCGCCGTGATGGTGGTCGTCCCTACATCGAGTCCTAAGACGAGCGGCATCGAGCGATCCTTCTCTTACGGCGTATCGAGGCTGGGGTCGAACCGCCGAAAGGCGGCCGCCGCGCCCATAAGCAACAACATTCCTTGGGCGAACAGCAAACACCAGCCCAGCGTCCCGAGCACGAAGGCCGACTCGACGCCAGCCAGCCAGGCCAGGCCCGCGGCGCCGGCTGCCAGGCCCACTGCTGCCGCCACGGCCAGCATCCGCAGCATCATCATGAGCATCTGCCGCCCCATGAATTGCAGATCGCCTGGAGTGGAGGGCGCCGTGCGCGAAGGAAACCAAAGAAAGAGCAGGTTCTCGGCGGCCGCCAGCACGAGGTTCAATGGCAGCGCGAACGCCGCGGCGGTCAGCAACCACGGTGCGGCCGCTAGTCCGAACGCGGCGACGGCCAAGGCGATGAGCGCTTGCAGCATGCTGACAAACACGACCACCGGCGCGACTTCGCCCGCCGCCAAGGCGAACGTCGAGAGCGGCAATGACTTGAGGCCGTCCATGTAGTCCAAGTCGGCGCGAAACCCGGCCGGCACGCCCGCAGGAGCGAAAAAGCTGATCCAAGCCAACGTGGCGACCAACGGGCCGGTCAGATCGAAGCTGTGCGGCCGCATCGCAAACAAGCCCGGAGCGAAGGCGCAGGCCATGATGACGAGCATCAGCAGCAGTCGCGGTGAGCCGCGGACGATCTGCAGCGACTGCCGCCAGGCAACGGGGCCCGCTCCGCCGAGCCAAGGGAACGTGCCGATTTTCCAACGAGCGACGCGATGGCTCGAGTGAATCCGGCCGCGGCGGGCGCGCTGGACAAGCTCGTATCGCTTTTGGCTGGCGGCGACCGAGGCCTCCAGATAGTTGGAGTCGAGCCTCAGTACCAACGCGGCCAGTGCAACATCGATCGCTAAAGCGGTCGCACTCCACAGCAGAAATTCGGCGCCCAGGGACTCCGCGGCGATCGTGCGCCCGAACGGCTCGAACGGCGCCAGCATCGCGCGGCCGGGCCACGTGGCGCGGAACCGAGCCGCAAACTGCTGCACGTCGGCGCCGGCTTGCATCGTAACAGCTTGCCTCGCCCCGAGCGCCACGAGCAGCACGCCTCCCCACAACACGACCTTGCGCGTACGAGAATAAGCGTATTCGCCGGCCCATTGCAGGATCAGGGCCAACGACATCCCGGCTAACTGGATGAACAGGAGCGCCAGCAAAATCCCCGCGTAACAGGCGACCCACCAACTCGCCCAGCGCAGAAAGACGACCGACAGGAAGAGGGCCGAAAGGCAGGCGCCCGCCGCGTTGCCAGCGAGTTTGTAGAGCAGCAACTCTCGACGCCGAAAGGGACCGGGGAACAGGAACTCGACCTCGGGCATCGTAAAATGCACGGCCTTTTCGGCGCTCAAGAGCGAGGCGAGGCAGATGCCCAACATCGCTATCGGCGTCAGCGTGCGGACCTTCTCCGGGTCGGTGCGCTGGCCGAGAAAGGCCATCGACAAGTTCGATCCGGCAATCATGCAGAACATCACGACCGA
>DASZUP010000004.1:0-1782 GCA_035547635.1 Pirellulales bacterium | reverse complement strand
CCGATTTTTCGCGAGGCTCATGATGAAAGCGACAGCACCTTGGGGCATCTGGACAGCCGTGGCAATCTTTGCCCTGGCCTCCCCCGTCGTCGCCCAGGAAGGCCTGCGTTGGGAATCCGATCTGCCAACGGCCCAGAAACTGGCTCGCCAGTCGAATCGGCTGGTGCTGATTCACTTCGGCGGCCCGTGGTGCGGCCCCTGCCGGATGCTGGAGCAAAACGTCTTCAGCCAGCCGGGTTTCGGCAGCGAGCTGGCCGCCGACTACGTGGCGGTCAAGGTCGATCCGAACGTGGATCGCGCCGCAGCCCGCGAATACGGGATCACTCGCGTGCCGACCGACGCCATCGCGACGCCTTCCGGTCAGTTAATCTATCGCATCCCCAGTCCCAATACCGCGTCGGATTACGTGACGACCATGTTGCGCGTCGCGGCGCAAACGCGCCCGGAGCATCAAGCGACCCCGCCCCAGGCGGCGCTCGTTGCCGCCCCGGCGCCGCAGATGGCCGACGAGGCTTCTTACCAGAACCCGGCTGCTGCGCGACCGGCCGACGATCGCTACGCTGACTACTACAATCGCCGGCAGGGCGTTCAGCAGCAGGATTATCAGCCTCCGGTTCAAAATCAGGCTGCGGCGGCGCCCCCAGGCGGCCAGCAACCACCGCAAATGGCCGAGCAGCACGCTGCCGGTCAACCCGCCGCGCAGAATCCGCCCCAGGATCGCTATGCTGATCGTTACGCCGATCGCTACGCCAATCACTCTTCCGACCCAGCAGGCGCCGGCCGGCAAAACCTTGAGCCGCCTGCACAGGCGCCTCAAGCGGCCGGGCCGACGAACAACCAGCCCAACCCAGGGCAAATCGACCGGTACGCCAGCGCGCCGGGCGCCGCAGCCGCCGAACAGCCGGCAGGGCAGCCGCAAACGACCGAGCAGCAACGCCCGGCCGAGCAGCAGGCGTCGAGCGAAACGGCCAACTCCGGCGCCGATGAGTCGCTGCAAGCTCGCATACCGCCGGGCAGCCCGCCGCTGGCGCTCGATGGCTATTGCGCGGTGACCTTGCAGGAAAAGCACGACTGGCAAGTCGGCGATCCGAAGTGGGGCGCCATCCATCGAGGCATGTTGTATCTCTTCACCAGCCAGGCGGAGCAGCAGAAATTCCTGGCCAATCCGGATCAATTCAGCCCGATGTTCCGAGGCCACGACCCGGTGCTGGCCCTGGACCAGAACAAGGCCGTGCTGGGCCGCCGCGAATACGGCGTGTTCTGCGATGGCAGGATTTACCTGTTCGCCAGCGAAGCGACGCGCAACCACTTCGAACGCAACACCAAGCGTTACTGCGCCAATCTCCGGCAGGCGATGAGATAGAGCGGCGCCGCCAAAAGCCGCGCAGCGAATGTTGGCTTGCGGCTCGATCGCAGGCATCGCCCGTCAGACATCGCGCTGGGCTTGCTGGGCTCCGTCGCTGGCGTCCTGGCCGCCCGCGGTTGGCGTTTCACACCGCTCGCCGTTTGCTCGGCATTCCGTGTTGTGCGTACCGCCTTCGGACGTGACGCGGAAGAAGAACCGCTCCAGGTTCTCTTCGTCGGGCTTCAGGTGTTTGATCGCCACGCCAGAGTCCGCCGCAAGCCGGAAAAGCCGAGTCGTATTCCAGGCCGAAGGCACGGTGGCCAGCGCCCGAGAATCGGCGAGATGCGAAACTTCAGCGCCCGCCGCGCGCAGCGCATCCAGAAATCGGTCCCCCGGCCCGTCCCACCCCAGTTCGTACCGGTTTCCGGCGCCCGATG
>DASZUP010000003.1:0-5657 GCA_035547635.1 Pirellulales bacterium | reverse complement strand
GAACACGCGCAGATGGTTGTCGGCCCCGGCGGCGGCAAGTTGCTGATTGTCCGGGCTGAAGGCGACGGCCTGAAGGGCGGCCGGCGTCTCGATGGTCTGCAGCAGCTTGCCGTCGTTCAGGTTCCAGACGCGAAGATTCTGATCGGCGCCGGCGCCGGCCACTTGCGTCGAGTCGCCGCGAACGACGACGGCCATCAACGGTCCCTGGCTGCCTTCGAACTGCCGCACAAGCTTGCCGTTGCCGTCCCACAGCTTGAGTAATTTGTCGTCGCCTGCCGTGACGACGAAGGCGCCGTTGGGCGTAATGGCCAGGTCGCGTGCGGCGCCCGCGTGGGCGGCGACGACTCGCAAGACTGATAGACTCCACGTCCGCAACGTCTTGTCGACGCCCGCCGAAACCAGCGTCTTGTTGTCGCCGGCAAAAGCCACGCTGGCTGGCGCGGCGGTATGACCGGCGAACTGCTCCAGCAGGCTGCCGGAGGCCAGGTCCCAAACGCGCAGCAGGTTGTCTTCGCAGGCCGTGGCCAGCTTCAGATTGTCTGTACTGGCCGAGATGCTGCGGACCGGCTTGGGATGCGTCAGCACAATCGGCTCGGCCTCTTTTGTGCCGGGCTTGGCCGCCAGCGTCCAGACTCGCACCGCGCCGTCAGCGGCCGAGGCGATCGCCTTGGCGCCGTCGCGAGTGTTATCCACGTTCGTAATTGGGGCGGCATGTCCAGGCAGGTCGCGAACGAGTTGGCCGTCGGCTGCGTTCCAGATCTTCGCCAGCTTGTCGGCGCCGCCGCTGAGGAGTTGGGCTCCGTTAGACGACCAACAAACTCCCGCCGCGCCGCCGGGATGTGCGGTGATGACTTGGACGATAGACAACTGATGGATGCGGGTCTGGTTGTCGGCGCCGCCGGCTACGAGCGTCTTTTGATCGGGGGCGAAGCAGACGGAAGTGGCGGCCACGCCCGGAGTGGCGAACGACTGCACGTTGCGCCCTTGTAGATCCCAGACTCGCACCCAACCGTCGGCCGTGGCTGCCGCCAGCCGCTGGCCGTTGGCACTGAAGGCCAACCCGGCCACAGCCGCTGTTTGAGCGGGTAACGCCCCGACGGCCGCGCCGTCGGCGGCCTTCCACAGCTTGACGCTGTTGTCAGCGCCGGCCGAGGCGAGCGTGGCGCCATCGGCGCTGGCGGCGAGTGTAACCACCGGGGCGCCATGCGCGATGCTGCGCACTGCGGCGCCATCGGCCAGATTCCAGATCTTGACGCTCCCGTCTGCGGAACCTGAAGCAATTTGCCCGGCCGGCGTCAACACGGCCAGCGCCGTGACGGGGCCCGCGTGACCGGCCAGCGTGCGGACTTCTTTGCCATCGGCGGCGGTCCACTGCTTGACCGCGTTGTCGTTGCCAGCCGAGATGACTTGCGCGCCGTCCGGACTAAATGCCACGCCGCGGACTTCGGCCGCGTGCCCTTCGCACAGGGCGACTTGCTTGCCGTCGCCCGCGGTCCAGACGCGTACCGTCTTGTCGTCGCTGGCGGTGGCCAGCCGGGCGCTATCGGCCGACCAGGCCACGGCATTAACCGGTCCGCCATGACCAGCCAGCGTGGCCGCGGTCTGGCCGTTCGCCAGGTTCCAGACGCGTACGGTGTTGTCGGCGCTGGCGGTCGCCGCAAGCTGGCCGTTCGGGCTGACGGCCACGGCGCGGATCGGCTGGCCATGGCCCGCCAAAGCTCGCGGCGCGACCAGCGGCAACTGCCAGATGCGCACGGTTCCATCAGCGCCCGATGAGGCGAGCTGTTGGCTGTTGGGATGGAAGGCCAAACCCGTGACGGCGCCCGTATGGCCGGCCAGCGAGAAGCGGTCGGCGCCATCGGCCGGGTTGTAGAGCTGGATCGCGCCTGTAGCGCTGCCTGCTGCGGCGAGCGCATTGTTGGCGCTCAGCGCGACGGCCGCGATCGGCCCTGGCGACGGGGCGAACGTGCGCACGGCCTTGCCTGTCGCATCGAACAGCGACGCGGCGCCGTCTTTGCTGCCGGCCACGATCAGCTTGCCGTCGTTGGAAAGGGCAATCGCAGCGCCCTCGCCCGGCAGCGGCGCGACGATGCGAGGCGCCACGGGCAACTGGCGCCAGCGCAAACTGCCATCGGCGCTGGCTGTGACCAGCAGTTGGTTGTTCGGATGGAACGCCAGCCCGGCGATGGCGCCTCCCGGAGTATTCAACTCGCCTTGCGCGGCGGCGTCGGCCGGGTTCCAAAGGCGGATCGTTCCGGCGGCGTCGGCGGTGGCGATTTGCTGATTGTCTTTGCGATAGGCGACGCGGCTGAGCGGAGCGGCGTGCCCTTCCAAACTGCGGACGAGCTTGCCGTCGGCGCGTTGCCAGAGTTTGGCCGTACGGTCGAGGCTGCCGGAAAGGATCAGATTGCCGTCGGGACTGATGGCGACTGATTGCACTTCATCGGCATGCCCGGCGAGCATGCTGACCGGATCGGGCCGGATCATGTTCCATAGTTTGACCGTGTTGTCGCGGGCGCCGGAGGCCAGGTTCAAGCCGTCGCGGCTGATCGCCAGCGTAAAGACTTGTTGCGTGTGTCCGGACAGCGTGCGCAACTCGCGACCTGTCGCCACATCCCACAGCTTGAGCGTGTTGTCGTAACTGCTGGTGACGGCGATCTTGCCGCTGGGCGAGAGCGCCACGCCGCTGAGCGCCTGCTCATGGCCGACGAGCATTTTCCAGGGACTGCCTTCTTGCGCGGCCGGCTGCTGCGCATCAGCGGCAAGCGGCAGGCAGGCAATCAGACTGGCGGCGACGCAAACAAGAGACCTTGACCGGCCGGTTGCAAATGACGAGCCAAGGAAGGGGGTGTCGAGGTACTGCGAATCCCGCATGCCTTTTTTCCTCGCGATGCCGTGAAACGCCCCCGGGAAAAACATCGCGCCGGCAGCGCCGGCGCGCAAACAGACCTGCAAGCCATCGGCCTTTGCGATACCAGACTAAATCACCGGACGCCGCATTGCGACACCGAGCCGAAGAATTCGCGAGCTTTCAAGCGAAATCGCTGGGCGACGTTCGGCAACAGCCTTAACTCGGCAGCACTTTCCGCAGATCAGGCGGCGGCTGGCCCCTTACAGCACGCCGGGGTTCACGACAAACGGCGGCACGCGGCCGTGCAAACGATCGACGACCTGGCCGGCGACGCGGCGACGCAGGTCGGTGACGGACTCACGGGAAAAGAAGGCGGCATGCGGAGTGACGATCACGCGCGGATCGCTGAACGGCGGGCGGCTCAAGTCGGGCGGCTCTTGCTGCTGCACGTCGAGCGCAGCGCCGGCCAGTTGGCCCGCTTCCAGCGCCGCGGCCAGCGCCTGCTCATCGACCAAGGCGCCGCGAGACGTGTTGATCAGGTAAGCGGTCGGCTTCATCTTGGCGAATTGGGCAGCGCCGATCATGTGTTTCGTCTCGGGCGTGCTCGGCGCGTGCAGCGAAATGTAATCGCTTTCGGCCAGCAATTGGTCGAGATCTCGCCATTCGACGCCCGCAAGCGGCTTGGAACGGCTGCGGCCCGTGGCGATCACTCGCAGCCCCAGCGCCATGGCCTTGTTCGCCAGCAGCCGGCCGATGTTGCCCAGCCCGATGATGCCCAGCGTCTGGCCTTCCAGCCGCCGCAGCTCAGGACCGTCGCCCAAGGCGTATCGCCCCGCCTTGCTCTCGAGATGATAGAAGGCCACCTTGCGGCCCATGGCGAACAACAACGCCAGCGAATGCTCGGCCACCTCGATCAAGCAGTAATCGGGCACGTTGGTGACGACAATGCCTTTGCTGGTGGCGAACTCGACGTCGATGTTATCCAGCCCGATTCCCAGCCGGGAGACGATCCGGCACTTCGGCGCAGCGGCGATCACCTGCTGCGGCACTTTGGCCCAGTTGGTCATGATGGCGTCGACGTCGACGGCCAGCGCGGTCAGAGTGGCCGCGTCGCCTTGCGGGGCGACGACCAGTTCGGCGTCTCCGGCGTTCAAAACGGCTCGTTCTATCTCCACGTCGGGCCAGGCGTAATCCGTCAGCAAAACTTTGTAGCGGGGCATTGGGTCTCTGGGGCAAAGGCGAGAGTGGCGAGGAATGCGTTGTTCGACTCAGGGCAATATCCTATCATGGCAACCCGACGTTGCCACGAGCCTTTCTCCTCCTGCTTTTTCCCGCCTGCAATGCCCGACGATCGACTGAACCGGTTGGCCGAAATCCTGATCGATCACAGTTGCCAACTCAAGCCCGGCGACAAAGTGCTGATCGAAGCTTACGACCTTCCCGACGCGGCGCTCGTCAGCCGGCTGGTCGAGCTGGCCGCCGAGCGTGGCGCTCATCCTTTGGTGACCTGGAAGAGCAACGCCGTATTGCGGGCTTTGTACCGCTATGGCAACGCCACCAGCTTGGGGCTGGCGGGCGATTTCGAAAAGGCGCGGATGCAGGAAATGAACGCTTACATCGGCGTCCTCGGCGCCGCCAACTCCAGCGAAATGGCCGACGTGCCGATCGAACAGATGGACCTGTTTCAGCGGCTCTGGTGGCAGCCGGTCCACGGCCAGGTCCGCGTGCCGAAAACTCGCTGGGTCGTGCTGCGTTACCCGACTGATTCGATGGCCCAGGCCGCCAACATGAGCAGCGAGGCCTTCGCCGATTTCTTCTACTCGGTCTGTACGGCCGACTACGCGCAGATGGCGCGCGACCAGGAACCGCTGGTGCGGCGCATGGAAGCGGCCGACCGCGTGCGGCTGGTCGGCCCCGGCACGGATCTGACATTCTCCATTCGCGGCATGAGCGTGCGTCCCTGCCACGGGCAGCGAAACATCCCTGACGGCGAAGTCTTCACCGCGCCGGTCCGCGACAGCGTGAATGGCGTGATCCGTTACAACGCCCCTTCGCGTTACCAGGGCGTGGTGTTCCGCGAGATTGAGTTCGAGTTTCGCGACGGCAAAATCGTCCGCGCCGCCTGCTCCGGCGAGACCGACAAGCTGAACCAGGTGCTCGACTCCGATGAAGGCGCCCGTTACATCGGCGAGTGGTCGATCGGCTGCAACAACCGCATCCGGCATCCGATGCTCGACACGTTGTTCGACGAGAAGATCGGCGGCTCCATCCACCTCACGCCCGGCAGCGCCTACGACGAATGCGACAACGGCAACCGCAGCCGCGTCCACTGGGATCTCGTGTTGATCCAAACGCCCGAGTACGGCGGCGGGCAGATTTACTTCGACGACGAACTGATTCGCGACAACGGCCGCTTCCTGCCGCTGGAGCTGCAGGGACTGAATGAAGGACTTGAGTGAGGTCGGAATTCGGAAGCCGGAACGGGCGATGACAAAAGAATTCCCTCTCCCTCTCGGAGAGGGCCGGGGTGAGGGCGAACGGCGGAAAGACGTGCAACCAAGCTGAATGAATTCGAGTCCTTAGTCTCACGTTCTGCTAGGGACTGTTCTGCTAGGGACTGTTCTGCTAGGGACTGTTCTGCTAGGGACTGTTCTGCTAGCGACACGGAGACGATGCGTAGCGCCGCCCTCACTCTCCTGGTTCCCACGCTCTGCGTGGGAACGACGAACGGAACGCTCCGCGTTCGAACAGCAAGCGGGTGATCACCGAAATTGGGCAGTGGACGCAGAGCGTCCGCCGCGCCCCG
>DASZUP010000002.1:0-10104 GCA_035547635.1 Pirellulales bacterium | reverse complement strand
CACGCCGCCGACGCTGACGCTTCCCAGCGTGTCACCGTGGTAGGCGTCGCCCAAGGCGATGAATGTCGTTTTGTCCGGTCGCGGTTCGCTCCGCTGGCGCCAGTACTGAAAGGCCATCTTCATGGCCGCTTCGACCGCCGTGGCTCCGTCGTCGGAAAAAAACACATGTTCCAGGCCGGCGGGCGTCAATTCGACGAGCCGTCGGGCAAGTTTGACCGTCGTGGAGTTCGATGCACCCAACAGGGTCGTATGCGCGACGCGGTCCAGCTGCGCCCGAATGGCTGCGTCGATGCGCGGATGCCGGTGGCCGTGAACGTTGCACCACAAGCTGCTTGTGCCGTCGAGGTATTCCCGCCCGTCGATATCGATCAGCGTGCAGCCGCGTCCCTGCTCAATTAGCAGCGGCTGATATTCGGCCATTTGCGTGAACGCATGCCAGACCGCCTCACGGTCCCAACGTTCCAGCTCTTCGCGCGTGGGTTCTGACATTAGCGACTAGCATCGTCCTGGGCGACGCGGCGTGTTTCCTTCCAACAAACCAGGGACGAAGGCCTACCAGACAACGGTCACCGGCGCGCCAGGCCGCACTCCGAGCATGCCGGCGGCGCTGTCGTTGACGATGGCCAATTCCAAGTGGCCGCCGGAGCCGATCAGCGCCATCAGCGTAAATTCCGGCTGGTCGGAATAGGCCCGGAAAATGCCCTGCGTTTCGTGTTCGTCGCAGACGATCCGCACCTGCTCGTCGCGCGGCGCTTCGGCCAGCATGGCCTCGGTGATATCGGTGACCAGGTTGCCGAACGAATCGACGGAGAGCACGGAGCCTTGAATTTTGCCAGGCAAGATGACGGCCTCTTTCCACTCGAGGGAAAACAAATTAGTTGCCGGGGGCCCCAACCGCTCGGGATCGAGTCCCAGACTCAGCCGGGCAGCCACGGGCGCCATGATGTCGCGGCCGTGGAAGGTCGACGAAATGTGCGGCAGCCAATGCTCCGCTTCCCGAACGGCGATTATTCTAGTGGCTGGGCTCCGCAGAACCAAGCGGCTCAGCAACCCATTGTCAGGGGCCACGTAGCGCTGCCGGCCGATCTCCGCGTAGACGATCCGCCGATCGCTGCCGACGCCCGGATCGATCACTGCCACGTGAATCGTGCCGGGGGGAAACCAGACGGTCGACTCTTCCAGCACGCACGCCGCCTGACGGACATTTTGGGGGGCGATCGAGTGGGTCAAATCTACGATCTTTGCCTGCGCATTGATGGACAGGATCACGCCGTGCATGACGGCGGCGTAAGGGCTGCCCATGCCGAAATCGGTCGTCAGCGTGATCAATGGCGCCGCGGCGCCGGACAGGGGTGCGGTCATAACAACTGGGCAATGCGAACGGTCGGTCGCGACCTGGCTTTTGCAGAGCCGGACGAATGGCTCGCGCCGATCATAACATATCGAGGGCAACCGTGGCCAAACCCGTCGAATACGGCCGTTTCGTGCGGGTTTTCACGCAGTTCTCACGGGCAGAAGCGTTGGTCTTGACCCTGCCGGCGCCGGCTCCTAGAGTTTCGGCCCTTGCCTTTTTCCAATTTCCCAGCCGATGGTCCAGCCACGCGATGACGACGCCCGCGACTCTTGTTTACCGCTGCCCTGACGAAACCTACCCGATCAGCCAGGCGGTCCATCTGGGACGCTTGACGAGCTTTTATCCGCGCTGTCGCCAATGCGTCCACTGCAACGAGACCGGCACGCTCTCGAGCACGGTCGTCAAGATGCTCAACGAGACGCATCGCCGCACGAGGCCGGAGAGCCTGTTTACGGCAGAGGAGGTTTCCGGCGCGTGCCTGAATGAGCTTTCTCCTCAGTTTGTACGGCAATTGGCCGCGGCGTTCGGGTTGTATTTGCGGCGGAGCGGCGCCGCCAGTGAAGGTCGCGTCGTATTGGCAGGCGATGGCCGGGCCCTGGCGCCCGAACTGGCAGCTGCGGCCAGCGACGGCCTTCGTTGGTCCGGCTGGGATGTCGTCGATCTCGGCGCGGCGAGTGCGCCAGTCCTGGCTGGGGCGGCCCAGAGTTTATGCGCCGCCGGCGGACTGTTCGTCGGCAACGTCCGCGGCGAAGCGAACACGGTTAGCATCAAGCTCTGGGGCCCAGGCGGCCGGCCGATTTCGGCGGGCGCCGGCCTCGAAGAAATCGAGGAGCTACACGGCCAAGGCGCCGATCGTCCGACGCGAGTTTACGGCGGTCTGACGCGATTCCAGGCCGACCGCACTTATCTCGCCGGACTGGAAGGCTATTATCACGCCTTGCGGCCGTTGCGATTCGTAATCGATACCGGTTGTCGTCCGCTGGTCGGATACTTTCGGCAATTGTCGGCAACGGTAGCCTGCGAAGCAAGCCTGTGCCGGGAGCCGGCCAAGACGCCGCATGCTGGCGGACTGGGTTTGATCGAACGCGTGCGGGCGGAACAAGCCCACTTTGGCATCTGGATCGACGGCGACGCCGAGGCGTGCACCCTTGTTGACGAACGCGGCGAAACGGTCGATCCCGAACGATTGACAATGCTCTTAGCCGGTTGTTTGTTGCAAAAGCAGCCGGGCGGCGCCGTCGTGCTGGAAGAGGCAGCCTCGGCTGTTACAGAGCAACGCCTGGCGGCGGCCGGCGCCTGCGTGGTTCGCAGCGGCGCTTCGCGCGCCGCAATGCACGAGTCCATGAGCCACAGCGCCGCTTTGTTTGGCGGCGGGCCGAGCGGTCGCTTCTGGTATCGCCGTCAGGCGCCGACGACCGACGCGTTGGAAACGCTGTCGCTATTGCTGACCGCGCTGAGTCAGAGCGATCGACATTTGTCGGAGCGGGTTGCCGAGAGTTGACGGGCCTGCCGTTGGGCGCACTGGACGTTCAAAACTGGAAGTAGATGAACGGCCGATGGCTGACGGGTGACAGAGCGAGGCAGGCGGAGGCCGACGCACCATAGAACGCCGCAAAGGCAGGCTGAGGGATTCTCGCCGATAGCTCGAACACGTTGACCCGGTGCAAGAGACAATGCAGCGCCGCCAAACAGGCCAGGTGCAGCCACAGCACGGCCGGCAGGCTCATAGATCCGTGCGAGACCAGCCCTGCATACGATTGTAGTGCCAGCCAGGCCGTGTTCAGATCCTGAGCCCGGAACAGCATCCACGCTCCGCCGACCCAATAGAAGGTCATTGCCCAGCCCGCCGCGCTGCGCGGACCGGCTGGCAATTGCCAGCGATCGGCGCGCTGTGACCATGCTCGCTGCACGACAAGCGCCAGCCCGTGCATCGCGCCCCAGGCGACAAAGGTCCACGCGGCGCCGTGCCACAGGCCGCCCAAGAGCATGGTGACCAGCAAGTTCCGGCGAGTCCGCCACTCGCCGTCTCGGCTGCCACCCAACGGGATGTAGACGTAGTCCCTCAGCCACATCGATAAGCTGACATGCCAGCGGCGCCAGAAATCGCCCACGCTCGAGGCCAGATACGGATGGCGAAAATTGCGGCACAGGCGGTAACCCAGCAAAGCTGCGCAGGCAATCCCCATGTCGGAATAGCCGGAGAAATCACAGTAAATCTGCACGCAGTAGAGCCACGCCGCCAGCCAACTGCTGACCGCGTCAAAATCGCCCGGCGAAGCGAAATAGGCATCGACGTACGGCGAGAGGTTGTCGGAGATGCACGACTTTTTGACAAAGCCGATCAGGAACATCAACAGTGCCGGTTGCCAGCGAATCTCGGCGAAGCTGCGGGGCGCCTTCAATTGCGGCAGGAATTCGCTGGCCCGCATGATGGGACCGGCGACGAGTTGTGGAAAGAATGCGACATACAGGGCGAAGTCGACCACGTTCTGTTCGCTCTTCAAACGCCGGCGATAAACGTCGATGCAGTAACTCAGCGTTTGAAAGGTGTAAAAACTGATGCCGACCGGCAACACGATCGAAAGCGTGGCGACGTCCGCGTGAAAGCCAAACCACTGCAATAACTCCGCGGCGGAAACGGCAAAGAAATTGAAGTACTTGAACAGTCCCAAGACGCCGAGATTGATCGTTATGCTCAGCCCGAGCAGCAGCTTTCTGCGGCGCGGCGCCGCGGCAACATCCAACTCACGAGCGATCAGATAGTCGACCGCGGTTGACAGCGCAATCAAGCCGAGAAACCGTTTGTCCCAGGCGCCGTAAAACGCGTAGCTGGCAATTAGCAGCCAGAGCTTGCGGAAGCCGTTGCCGCGCGCCAGCCAATAAATTCCGTAAACGACCGCGGCGAAGAGAAAGAATCGCAGTTCAATGAACAGCACCGGGCAAACTCCTTTTCGCCTTTACAACCGCCGCGCCTTCGATATCTCGCCATTGCCCCGAAGCGACATGCTCGTTCTTTTCGCACTGCTTGCGTTTGATTTGCCAGCCTCTCTACGGACTGCCAGTGGAATGCTTTCGATGCGGCGACGCAGCCGAGGCGCCACATCGCGTGCGACTCGCTGTGACAACTCCCGAGCTCCGACCGCGTTAAGATGGTCGAAATCGTACCAGTAGTCGAGCTGATAGAGTGTTTGTGGGCCGTGGCCGCGAAGGTAATCGAGCAGCGGCACGTCAGCGAAATGCTCGGGGTGGCTCTCCAGCACGGCGACCGTGTGCGAATCCCGTTTAACGCGAGGCCCGAGGAGAAACGCCACTTCGGCCCCCGTCTGCCGTATGCGGCCGACCAAATGTTTGAAGTATGCCAGTTCCTCGGCGCTCAAAGACGTTCCATTCCAGTCGGGCGGCTGCGGAAGCGCCAGGAAGCGACGGAAACGCTCTCGCCAGGGCCCGTTTGGATCGTTTCGCACGGGCAAGGGGCCGTAGCCCGCAAGCGCGTCAATGTCCGGTGGCGGCCCTGGCCGCTGCGGACAGGGCGGAAAGATCAGCGGATCGGCCAGCCCCAGGTTGACCTCGCGGCAGGCGAAGCTCAACACATGAGGCATGGCGTAGCACAAGCGGTCCAGCCAGGCAGTGCCGTGGCGTCGTTCGGCGCCAAGCGTGTTGCTCACGGCCAGGTGCGTGCCGCGCAGATCGTGCGTGGCCATCTCTCGCTCGGCACTCCAGTTGTCGAGATCGAAGATGAACAGCATGGGTTCGAGCACGACGAGCTTCAGACGCTGCGGCCGCCTCGCGACGAGCCGATCGGCCAGTTCCTGCGCCTCGAGGATGCTCATCCGCGGCATGCCCAGATTGAAGGAGCGAACGCGAATTCCCTGCTCGTACAGCGCGGCGTCGAACGCCGCAGGATCGAGATGGCGATAGATGCGGCTCGTGCCCAGGAACAGCACGTCGCATTCGTCCGCCTGCCGTTCGAACTGGCTCCACTTTTGTTCCAGCGTCTCGTTGCGCACTCCGCGGCCGACGGCTGACAAGCCGCCCTGCAAGGCCCACGACGTCAGAACGAACGCGGAGGCGCATGCGACAACCGAAACCGCCGTCCGGCGTCTTGAAACCGGCGCGGCCGCCGTTCGGAAGAGATGCTCCGGATCCATTGCGCGTTGTTCGCCTATCGGGGCTGAAAAAATCGCGCGAAGCGTAAACCGGCTCGGAAGTTAGGTCAAGACAAACTGCGCAAGCGTCTGGCTCAACGTTGCAGCTCCTTGAGCAGCCGCTCGGTCCGGTAAACCTTGCGCAAGGCCTCGAGGATGGCGCTGGAATGGACGGAGACGGCCCGCGCTTGTTCGTCGCTGTAGGCGAAATCCAGCACCAGCGACTGAATATTGCCGTCGAAGATGATGCCCACCAATTCGCCCGCCCGGTTCACTACGGGGCTGCCTGAGTTGCCGCCGATGATATCGGCCGTGCTGACGAAGTTGAACGGCGTGTCGAGGTCCAGGTCTCGCTTGCGTGCTTCCCACGATTCCGGCAGCTTGAACGGTTCGACATTGCCATGCTCGGCGGCGTGCTTGTAGGCGCCGCCGATCACGGTCCACGGCGCAATCTCCTGGCCTTGTTGTCGGTAGCCCTTCACGGGACCGAACGCCAGACGCAAGGTAAACGTGGCGTCGGGGTATTGATTGTCGCCGTACAGAGCGAACTGCGCCTGGGCGATCTTGCCGTACGCCTGCTTTTGCGGCTCGTCGACTTGCTCTTCATAGATCTTTCGCACCGTGCGGGCCGGCCCGTCGATCAACCGCGCCAATTGGATCATGGGATCGTTAGACGCTTCGACCGCTTTGCGGCCGCCGGCCGCCAGCTTGCGGCGCACCTCGACGTCGGCCAATTGAGTGCCTTGTACCAGTTGCGCGGCGCGTTCCGCCGGCGATTGGTCCGCCATCACGCGCTGGACCAGGTCTCGCCGTGCGCCGAGCAACTCTTGCAGCATGCCCAAAGAATCGGCGAGTTTGACCGTTTCCAGGTCGGCGTAGATCGGCGCCTCGGAAAACAGATGTTGCTTGAGCGATTCGAGTCCCGCTTCGCTATATTCCCGCAACCGCTCTGCGTTGGGTTTTTCGCTCTCTTCCGTCAACCGGACAATCGTGCGGGCAATGTGATACAGCTCGCTGTTAAACGCCACGCCATTTTCGAGCAGATACCAGTCATCGTAGATGTCGCCCCACTCGCGAATCGCAGCGGCCACTTCCTCCCAGGCGTCTCCATACGAGTCCGCCAGTTTGCGGTCCGCGCGAACGGATTGCTGCAATTGCCGCTCTCGCTGTCGTTTGTCCGCCATGATGGCCGGATCCTGCAGACCGGCCAGACCGCCCAGCCGCGCCTTGCGCGAATTCTGGTAGCCGAATAATTCGTCTTCCGCTCTGCGGGCGTTTTCCCGGCTGCGCTCGCTGAAGTTGCGCAGCATGACCTCGCGACGGCGGATGACGTTCAGCGACAAGGGATAGACCTTGTCGCGGATAAACTCGAGATGCACGACGGTATCGAGCCGATTGGTGCGGCCCGGGTGCCCCGAGACGAAGATCAACTCTCCGTCGCCGGCGCCGGCCTGACTCCAAGACAGGTGATGCTCCGGCTCAGCCGGCTTGCCGTCTTCGTAGGCGCGGAAGAAGCAGATATCGAGATCGTAACGCGGGTACTCGAAATTGTCGGCGTCGCCGCCGAAGAACGCCACGCTCTTCTCGGGAGCGAAGACCAGACGCACGTCGGTATACTTCTTGAAGCGATACAGATGGTACAGGCCGCCGTGGTACAGCGTGATCACGTCGCTGCGCAGTCCGGTCTTCTTCCGCGACTCTTCTTCAATCGTATTCATCGCAGCTCGACGGGCCGCGCGGGCATCGGCCGCCGATAGCCCCTTGACGGCGTCTTGCACTTGGTGCGTGACGTCCTCAATGCTCACCAGCACGTTCAGTTCCAGGTCAACGCATTTGATCTCGTCTTCCTGCTTCGCGGCGTAGAAGCCGTCGTGCAGGTAGTTGTGCTCGGGCGTGCTGAGCTTCTGCAGCGCGTCGGCGCCGACGTGGTGATTGGTCATTACCAGGCCGCCCGCCGAAACGAACGACCCGGAACCGCCGCTGTTGAACCGCACCGACGATTGCTGCAACCGGGTCAGCCACTCGTCCGTCGGCTCGAAGCCGTATCGCTCCTTCAGTATCTTGCGCGGCGGCTGGTTGAACAGCCACATGCCCTCGTCCGCCTGCAAGGCGGCAGGGGCGAATTGGAGGCAGATAAGTCCCAGGGTGGTTGCGGCCAGCAGCGCCGGCCAGTGAAGATTCCGTTTTCTCATGCGTAGCGCCTCCTGCTATTGAAAGATCAGAGAGAGAAGAGAAGCGTTCAGTCCAACTCGGGAGGAACGCTGCCGTACGACCAGGCGCCCCCCTTGAACGGCGCCGCCTTGGCGGGTTCAGGCGCCGGGCCCGGCTTCATCTCGTTGGCCAGCGCGATGCCGGCGTCGGCCATTTGGCGTCCCGCCGTCGGCTCGAGATTGCTGTAGCTCGTCAGCCGCGTTTCATAACCGCCGCCCCGCGGTCCGAGCGCTTCTTCCGTCGGCACGTAGCCGACGCAGTCGTTGGCCAGTTCAACCGGGAAGGTAAACGGAAACTTGCTGCCGGCCTTGATGTCGAGACCGTACTGACAGAAGTATTCCGCAGGATTCGTGACGAACGCCGCCGGCCCGACCTGGATTGCCTGTACTTCCACGTCGGCGACGGGCTCCTTCTGCAGCCGCGCGTCAAGCAGCACGATCTCCTTGGCAAAGGTCCATTCGGTCCGGTCGACGGTCGACGGATCTTTGGCGACGAGCTGCTTGCAGCGCTCCAGCCGCGTTGGGCTTGGCACGCGGCGTTTGATGGGCAACATCTTCGTCTTGTAGTCGAGCGGCGTCAGGCTGCCCGGCTCCATGGCCAGCAGCACCTTGGCGGCCTCGGCGCCGACGCGTCCGCCGACCAGTTTGGCCCAGCGTTCCGCCGCCGGACGAGCATAAGGGCTGAGGTTATCGACCTGTGTGATGTCTCCGCAGGCGCCCGGCAGGAAGACGACGACCGCATCGGGCTCGCCCATCACGCCGCGCACGGCTTGTTCCAGGTAATGGATGTAATTGGCCGAAATGCCTCCCGGACTGGTCGTGGCATGGCAGGCGAAGTTGACGATGCAACCGAGGAACTTGCCCTCTTTGTTCCAGGCGCCGACGACGCCGACTTCCGGATCGACCGGTCCCGCGACTTCGACAATATCAGGATTCCCCTGGCCGGGATGCGTCATCGACAGGCCGCTGCGCATGCGGAAGCGGCGATTGAACGCCACCTGGTCCTCAATTCCCTTGCCGACCCCGCAGGCGCCTGCGACCTTGTTCCGATCTGCGGCGACCACCGCGTGGATGATTTGCTGCTCCACGAAATCGAGATACTTGGCGTCGGCGCAAGACGACTGCTCATAGGCCAGCGATTGAACGAAGGAAGAAGCGTGATCGAACTCGCCCGGCAGGATCATGCCGGTCGGTCCTGAGGAGTGTGAGTGCGAGGCGCTGATCAAAATCGCATTGGGATCGATGCCACACTTCTCATAGATCCCCTTGCGGCAGACTTCGACGGATTTGCGGCGGATCAGCAGCGCGTCGAGGCCGACCAAGGCGACGCGTTTCTTGCCGTCGTCAAACACCACGGCCCGCACCTTGCACGCGTCGTGGAAGCTGCGATGGTAGGCTTTGCCGTAGCCGCCTGGCTGTTCCATGCCGATCTCCGGCGTGATGTCCCGCTCGGCGAAGCCGACCTGAAACGGTTTGGCAGCGGTTTCTTCGGCGGCGGAAAGATGGGCCGGAAACGTTACAGCGAGCAACGTTGCGAAAACGCGAGCGGACGACTTCAACATGGCGGGCAGACTCCTCGAGGGGGCGAAGCAGCAGTTCAAATTCTGAATAGCGCTTGGCGCCGTAGGCAGGGGGATCGTGAGCAGCCGGCCGAAGCCGGCTCCTTTGATGCTAACGAACATTCGCCCAGAGGCAAAGCGCCTGGATGGGTTCACACTGGCTAGATTTGCATGCGAAGCAAGGCTTTTGGAGACGTACGTTCCCCGTTTTCGCCCCCCTCGACGTGCATTGGCGCCGTCGATGGTTTTGTTCTTGCGGATACGGGCTTATTGGGTCGCCTAAAGCCTGCCTGGTCAAAAATGAAAACGTGGTCGTGGGCTCGAACAGGATTGGGGCTGAGAGAGAAAAAGACTTACGGGCTCTACATCCCTGTTTGCTTAGACTAAAGTTTACCTTCACATTAGATTATGAAAGCGTTCCGCGAGTTCGCTCGACTTCAACCGAAAAGCGACCTATGACCCGTCCCTTCAAGTCTCGTCTCCTGCCCGCCGCGTTGTGCTTTTCACTTGCCGCGACGGCCATGCTTTTGTTGCTGGGTGCGTTCTCCGTTAATGGCCCAATTCTTGACATAGTTTGCGCCGAAGCAATGGGAGCGTGCTTCGGCGCGATGTGCGGCATCGCCTTCGGACGTCTGAGGCGGTGCATCATGATGGGACTAGGAGCTGCTCTCCCGATAGTGATGGTTGCGGACGTTTTACTCGTAATTATTAAAGCAATTCGTTAGCCTCTATCTTAGCAGTAGCGCCCGGCGAAATGGGGATATCGCCATGTCCATGTTCCATATTCGTATTGACGCCGCAAATGATCGAGGCGCCTCGCACATGCGGATTGGATG
>DASZUP010000001.1:0-1744 GCA_035547635.1 Pirellulales bacterium | reverse complement strand
CGTCGGGCTGCTGCAGCCGCCGACCGGCGGCGTACCGTGGTTTTTGCCGCGAGCCGACGTTTTCAAAGTAAGTGAAGCCATCCAGAAACTCGCCGCAGAGCAGATCCAGATCCCCGTCGCCGTCAAAGTCGCCGAAGTTCGGTGAAGGGCAGCCGAACACGTCGATCGGCTTGCCGGCTGCCTCGATCTTTTCGGGCGGTGCATACCGCGGCGCCTCGGCGCCGCCGAGGTTGCGGTGCAGCAGCACCAGTCCGTGCAGCGGGCCGTTGGTCCACTGGCCTTGTGCATTCCAGGCGTCGTCCCAGCCGTAATCGCTCCAATCTTCGATACCCGTGATCAGGTCGAGCGCCCCGTCGCCGTCGTAGTCGACGTATCGCCACTGGTTGTGGCGCACCTTCGGCCCCTTGGTCTGGTTCCAGGCCGGACGGTAGAAGTTCTTGGCCGGCGCCTTCAAGGCGACTCGCTGCTGCAATCCGGTCCGCTCGAAGTTCAGGTACTCAAAGCCCGGCGAGAGTACGCGCAGCTTGTCGTCAACATAGCTGGGCATGACGTAGTGAACGGTTGAGCTCAGCCGCCGCGCGGGCAGGAAGACGGGCAGTTTGTCCTTGGCCGTATCGCCGGTCGCATTTTCGAACAGCCAGACGCCGTTGGAAGGCTTGTCGGGGCAGGAGACGATCAGGTCGAAATCGCCGTCGCCGTCTGCATCGCAGGGGACGGGCCAGGCCCATAGTCCCACGCCCAGGTTGACCTGCAAACCCGGATGGTTGTACGGCAGCGGTTCCAGGTCGTCGGCGCGCAACGGGCTGACAAGCAGCAGGCAGAGGAGGGTGAGCCAGGATTTCATGATTCAAGCTTTTCCAGCAACGGCGTGAGAACTGATTCGACGCGGGCCCGCTCGGGCGGATGAAAGTGATGAAACGGTTCGGCCATGAAATCGCTGCAAACGCCCAGCAGCGAGAGCGCGCACTTCGTGGCCTTGATGAACCGCGAGCCGTATTTGCCGATTTCGTAAATGCCTTGCAACTGGCCGATGACCGCGGTCAGCTCTGCCACGCGAGCGGCATTGCCGGCGGCGGCCGCTCGATAACACTCGACGAACAGCCGGGGGAAGACGTTGGCGCCGCCGGAGACTCCGCCGTCGCCGCCCAGCTCCATTGCTCGCGGCAGCAGGTGTTCCGGTCCGATCATGATCGACCAGTCGGGCCGCAGCTCGCGCAGGCTCATCAAGCTTTCAAAATACGCCAGGTCGCCGCTGCTGTCTTTGATGCCGACAATGCCGTCGAGCTGGGCCAACTCGCGCAGCGTTTCCAACTCGAACCAGACCTTGGTCAGCCCGGGCATGTTGTACAGCACCAGCGGCAGCGGCAACTGCTGCACGATGTTGTGAATATAGCCGCGCAGCTCGGTCTGGCCGGCGGGAAAATAATAGGGCGTCGACAGCACGACGGCGGCGGCGCCCGCCTCGGCGGCGTGCTGTGCCAGGCGGACCGACTCTATGAATGCGGTATCGGTCACGCCGACCAGCACCGGCACGCGGCCGTCCGCTTGCCGGCAAACGCGATCGATCATTTCGCGCCGCAGGCGATAGCTGAGGCTGGGCGCTTCGCCGGTGGTGCCCAGGATGAAGACGCCGTTCACGCCGCCGGCAATCACGTGTTCCACGAGCCGCTCGAGACCGGGCCGGTCGAGGGCATCGCGGTCGGCAAGCGGAGTGACCAGCGGCGGAATGATGCCGTGAAAGGGG